>DAIQNU010000094.1:0-10605 GCA_036788235.1 Cyclobacteriaceae bacterium | reverse complement strand
AGGGTTTTTTTCAGTAAGTGCCAGTTTAAAGCGCATTTGGCTATTCATATGACTATCGGCGCAGTGATTAACCACCTGCCTTATCGTCCACCCTTCCGGGCGGTAAGGCGTGTCAAGTTGTTCGTCGCTCAATCCCGATACTGCATTTTGTAATTTTGCCGGAAACGATTCAATATCATTAATCCATGTTTTGATATTATCTTCATTAATAGAGCTTGGAAGGGTGAATTTTCCTATTGGGTACTTAAGATGTTCTTCATTCATGACGCTTTTTCATTTTTCAATTTGAATAAAGCAAATAAAGTGAATTCTTGATTTACATTTCGTCAGGAGGTAGAATAATTATTCTCGTTGAGGCACGATGACGGTGGGTAACATAATTTAGGAAGTGTTAGGTTGAAAGGTGATTGAGTGTAAAAAATAAGGATAATGAGCTTGGAGTCACTATGCAGGTCTCCGTATTCCAGATACAGCAGAGTTATCAATATTTTAGATCTGGTCTTTCATTTTTCAACCAGCCTCAAATTTCTTAAACTTACTCCTTTCAATAAAAAACCCTACAAAATACTTTGCAGGGTTGACATTTTCAATTCCATTCGATGAAATGATTTGTAGGACTTAAAGGCTAAAGTAGCTATAAGACACTCGCCACAATAGCCACAAGCAATACAACAAGTACTATATAAAACAATATTTTGGCAATAGCGGCAAAGCCTCTAGCGATTCCAGTGAATCCTAATAGTGCAAAAATTACCGCCAATACAAGTGAAGTGATTATCCAAGAAATCATAGTGCTGTTATTTAGGGTTAATAATGCTTACTCATTGGCAAAGAAAAGGCCAAATCAAAAGTTAAATACTTTTAGGATATGATATCGAAAGCTAATTACCCGAACTTTAATAAAATGTATTAGTGTAACACTTAGATTGTCAGTGAATTATAAAATTAATTTGCCCCTGTTTTACCTTTGCATCATGATAATAAAAGGGTAACAAATATTTGAAGCATATTTATTTTGATATACATTTCGTGGATATTTGTCCATATTGTAGAATAAAATCTACAATTTTATGTGGAAAGTTCGTCCAATACGATCTATATACCTAAGGACTTACTAAAAGACCAGCTAATGTTCCTGTGAGCATTGTGGCTAGGGACGCGGCCAGGAGAGCTCGCATGCCAAGTTTTGATAAATTTCCTTGTTGGTTAGGTGCCATGCCACCTATACCTCCGATTTGAATGGCGATAGAACTGAAATTCGAAAACCCACAGAGGGCATACGCGGAGATCACCTCAGCTTTTGGACTTAAAATACCTGCTTCTTTTAATTTTGACAACTCAAAATAAGCCACAAATTCATTAATGACAGTTTTTTGACCAAGTAAGCTGCCTACCTCTAATGTTTCATGCCAATCGACCCCCATGGCAAAGGCAAAAATCCTAAAAATACTCCCCAACACATACTGTAACGACAGCCCTTCAAAACGGCCATTGGTGGCTTTAGAGATCAGCGGGTTTAAGCCAGTGACTTCACCGATTAAGTGCTTAAGTAAAAAGTTAGCCAAGGCAATTAGGGCTATAAAGGCCAGCAGCATGGCTCCGATATTCAGTGCGAGTTTTAAGCCTTCTGAAGCGCCACGTGCAAAAGCATCTATTAAATTGACAGCCTCGGTTTCAGAATTGATTTTTACTTCACGACTTATTTTATCAAACTGTGTTTCGGGAATCATGATCTTGGAAAAGACTATGGCTGCCGGAGCATTCATAAAAGATGCACTAAGTAAATAGGCAGCATATTTATTTTGCTCCTCAACACTATCGCCACCCAGAAAAAGCACGTAACCTGCTAATACACCCCCTGCTATAGTTGCCATACCGCCAGTCATAAGACACATGAGTTCCGATCTTGTCATGTCTTTGATAAAAGGCCTGACCAACAATGGCGCTTCTGTTTGTCCAAGAAATATATTTCCGGCCATTGATAGGCTCTCGGCACCTGAGAGCTTTAGCGCCCGGGTCATAAACCAGGCAATACCTGACACAATACGTTGTAGAATCCCCAGATGATATAAGCCGGCAGTTAAGGTGGAGAAAAAAATAACTGTAGGCAATACATTAAGTGCAAAAATAAAACCCAGATTTCCCGTAACCAGACTACCAAATAAAAATTTTGTACCTTCATTGGTAAAAGAAAGCATCTTTACAAATGCTTCAGAAAGTCCATTGAATATAGTGGTGGCTAATTCTACCTTTGTAATTAAAATCCCAAAAATAGCTTGAATGGCGATTCCAATTAGGACAAACTGCCATCGGATGGCACGGCGATTAACTGAAAAAATCCAGGCGATACTTACTAAAAATACTATTCCGAGTATCGCCCGTACTATTGTCATTATATAATAATCTAGTTTCGTTTATTCATTTCATCGCGTACGCGGGCGGCATTTTCATAGTCTTCGCGTTCCAAAAATTCCTCAAGCATTTTCTTGAGTTTATCTATTGAGAAATCCTTTAATCTTTCACCTTTGGTTTTTTCACTGCCTTCACGTGCACTTATATCCGACAAAACTTCTTCTTCCTTATCTTCTGGCTCATCTTCTTCAGTGAGCAAAATACCCGCTTCTTCCATAATTAACTCAAAGGTATAAATAGGCGCATTGAACCTCAGGCCTATAGCAATGGCATCTGAAGGTCTGGAATCTATTTCTACGGTTTTAAGTCCATCATCACAAACGATCTTGGCAAAAAATACGCCTTCTTTTAAATCTGAAATCACGATCTCTTTCACATTGAAATTGAAACTATGTGCAAATGATTTAAATAGATCATGCGTCATAGGTCTGTTTGGAACAATTTTTTCAATTTCGATGGCTATGGCCTGAGCTTCAAACATGCCTATGATTATGGGTAGTCGACGTTTACCACCAGATTCACCCAAAACCAAGGCAAAAGAGCCTGATTGTGATTGACTTGATGATAAACCCAGGATTTCTAGCTTTATTTTTTCCACGTATTCTAGTTAATTTTTAAGTGCATTAATTGCTTCAGTGAGCTTTGGCACCACTTCAAAAGCATCACCAACTATTCCATAATCAGCTGCTTTAAAAAATGGGGCATCTTCATCCTTGTTAATTGCCACAATTACTTTCGAAGCACTAACTCCTGCCAAATGCTGTATCGCCCCTGAAATTCCGATGGCAATATATAGATTAGGACTGACTTTCACACCTGTTTGGCCAACATGCTCATGATGCGGTCGCCATTCAAGATCCGAAACTGGCTTACTACAACCTAAAGCAGCCCCCAGAGATTTAGCAAGTGCTTCGATCATGCCCCAGTTTTCAGGCCCTTTGAGGCCACGGCCTCCCGACACCACTATTTCGGCTTCGGTTAGCAATACATCATCAGATGCCTTTTCTACTCCAGTAATTTTGGCTGCAAAATCGCTATCCGAAAACGAAATTGCAAATTTTTCTATACTTGCTTTTTCGCCATCTTCTTTTAGCGGTACAGTATTTTTTTGTATTCCAATTATTTTTTTGCCCGTACCCAAGCTTACTGTCGCGAAGGCTTTTCCGGTATATATACTTCTTTTCACTGTAAATCCATTGCTCAAATCAGGCAATTCAACAACATTGTTTGCTATGGCAGCTCCTACTGCTACACTAACGCGACTTCCTGCAATATCACCCAACGAAGATTTGGCCATAATCAAAATGTCGGCATTGGTATGATTCATAGCCGCTACCAGTAACGTTACAATCGGCTGAATTTGAGGTTGATTGAGGCGTTTATCCTCAGCATGTAGCACCTTATTAGCACCATATTTACCTAGTGATTCTATAGCTTCATTATCTACTTCGCCTGGGACAAGTGCAGTTACTTTGTCTTCAGTTTTTTGCTTTATGGCTGCTGCATAACTAATCGCTTCGAATGACGATTTTTTAATCTGGCCATTGTCAGTTTCTATAAATACCAGTATAGACATATTAGTGATTATTTTTTGTGAAATTATTATCTAAAGTTTACAATACCTTCGCTTCTTCATTCAATAAGCGAATCAACTCAGCCGGATTATCAGCATCTACCATTTTAACGGCACCTTTTGGCGCGGGCAAGTCATATTGTATATGTTGTACTAAAGGCTCAACAGATTTTGCTGGCAGCACACTGAGTGGCTTGGTGCGGGCGGTCATAATACCCCTCATATTCGGGATTTTCCACTCGGCTATGGGTTCCTGGCAGCCTGCCACGAATGGTAGGCTCACTTCTAAAGTTTCTTTTCCACCTTCAATTTCGCGGGCTATCTGAGCCATGCCATCTTTTATATCTAATTTCATTACTGGAGAAAATGCCGGCATACCTAACATTTCACCCACCATACCGTGAACCAATCCGCTATTATAATCGATAGACTCTCGACCCATCATGATTAAATCATAAGTATTTTCTTTAGCCACAGTGGCAATCTGGCTGGCAACAAAAAATGAATCAACAGGCTCAGCATCAATCCTGATAGCATCATCGGCTCCAATGGCCAATGCCTTGCGAATAGTTGGTTCTGTTTCTGCTAATCCAACATTTAGCACGGTAATTGTTCCACCATTAGCGTCCCGTATTTCTACTGCACGCGCAAGAGCATAGTCATCGTAAGGGCCAATGATAAACTGTATGCCATTTTTATCAAGTTGGGTCTTATCAGGTGTAAATTTGATCTTTGAAGTGGTATCAGGAACATGTGAGATACAAACAAGTATTTTCATATTGATTATTTTTGGTTATATAATTATATAAAAGTCAAACATGCGTTGCGCATAGTGGTTTTATATGTAAAATACCTCTTTTTACAACAAAGGTTGTTGAATAAGAAATTAATTTGATATCAATCTAAATAAAATGTTGAACAACAGACTAGAACAATTACTCGATTTGCTTGAAGATGATCCTAACGATCCATTTAACTTATATGCTGTAGCTATTGAATATAAAGGTACAGAACCAATAAAGTCAATTCCTTTTTTTGATAAGTTACTACAGAATCATCCTGAATATTTACCTGGCTATTATCATGCAGCTGCTCTGTATGCTGAATTTTCAGATAATGAAAAAGCCATTGCATTGTACCAGCAAGGTATATCGCTGGCTATAAAACAACAAAATCAACATGCGCTGCGTGAGCTAAACAATGCCATGAACGAACTCATATTGGAAGAGTAGTTTATCTGTTTCTGCCAAATTGTTCATGACTCGACACCCAATCTGACGCTGAAATTGCTGCACCTAAAGATAGTTCGCCGGCCAGTGCCACAGCTGCAACTATTTCTGCAAATTTTAATACTTTATCTTTCCCGTAGCATCCCATTATCTCAAGAGATTCTCGTTGTGTTGGCAATCCGGTGCCACCACCATACGTGGCTACAATCAATGACGGTATGGTAAGGGAGATGTATAAATCACCTTCTTTGGTTACTTCTGTATACAGGATGCCTGCCGACGATTCAGCCACATTGGCAACATCTTGTCCGGTAGCTATAAAAATAGCTGTGATGGCATTAGGAGAATGCGCTCCATTATTATTAGCTCCACTCAAAAATGCACCGATGTTTGCCACGTTTGCATGGTAGTTCAGCATTTCTGGCTCAACCCGCAAATGATCGGTGAGAATATCGCGCTTAATAATTGCTTCTGCTGTCACGCGTTTGCCTCTGTTTCGCATTACATTTATCTGACTTGCCTTTTTATCAGTGGCAAGATTCGATTCCAGATAAAACTTCTTGATCAATCCTTTGGGATACTTTTCTGAAATATAGTTGCAAGCTTGATAAGTAGCTTTTCCTACCATATTTTGACCAGCCGCATCACCTGTGGTGAAATTGAATCTCAGATAGGCAAACTTATTAGATAAATAAGGATCAATGTATTGAAGCTTTGCTACACTCGAAGTAGTTTCTGATTCTGTTTTTATTTTGTCAAAATTTTTCCCTACCCATGCCACAAAATCCCTGGCTTCCCGTGCACTTTCAAAAACAAAAACCGGAGCTCTTTGCATCAGGTCACCAACTACAGTTGAGGTAGCTCCACCACAAAGATTGAGCACCTTTATTCCACGGTTATAAGAGGCTACCAGGGTACCTTCCGTTGTGGCCAGGGGTACTATAAAATCACCTTTGGCATACTCACCATTTACTTTAATAGGACTTGTAAAGCCTAAAGGCACTTGCACTGCACCTGTGAAATTTTCAATATTGCCCCGGGTACTTTCCGGATCTATATTATATTTAAAGAGGTGATTTGGAGTGGTCTGCGAAAACTTCGACACAAAATTCTGACGTTCTTTAATTACAGCATCATGATAATCATTTTGATCATCACGTGGCATTTTCGTCACCTTGTCGTCTGTGGAGGATAAAGTGTCTTCTAACTTTACTTCCAGCAAACCAAATTTTTCTACCTTAAAGCTAAAGCGGATCGCTAGAAGATCGCCGATTATAAACTTCTTTTTTAAATATATTGAAATAGAGTGCCCAAGCGGAAAATTAATGGGCGATTTAGCCGTAATTTCTGAGGTTTTGAGCAACACTCCTTTGCCCAAGTCAATATCGATTTCATCAACTGTCAACAAAATACCGTTAACGGCTATTTCTGGGATTGATACTATGCGCGTATCTATCAACCGGTTCTTCACCATAAATTTAATGCCGTTACTGGTGCTTTTTAGACTACCTTGCGTGTACAGTTGCCGTAAAACAATTTGAGGGATAAACATAGGTTTGGTCTTTGTCAATTATAAAAAAATACAATTTACCGTTCAAAACATATGGTGCAATTTATAGCAGTAGCAGATAGAGAACTAGAAAATTAATGATTTTGCTTGCACAATTTAAAATGGTGCAATGGGCATTCAAGATAAAATGACTTAATTTGCTATTAGCAGTAAATTTAACCATGGCCGAGCTTAAGAATATTTTTAATTTCATATTAGATAATCTGGCCTATTTTACCATTCCGGTAGTAAGCGCAATGGTAGGGTGGTTTACAAATTGGCTGGCACTTAAAATGACTTTTTATCCCATAGAGTTTTTTGGTGTCAAACCTTTTGGTTGGCAGGGGATTATCCCTTCCAAAGCAAAAAAAATGGCCGAAACAGCCGTTGATCTATGGTCGAGCAGGTTGTTTAATATGGAGGAAGAGTTTGCCAAAATAAAGCCTGAACAGGTGGCTGTAGAAATGAAACCAGCCGTGGAAAGACTCAGCAAGGAGATCATGGAAGAAGTGATGAATGCGCAGCTCCCTTTTATCTGGAAGTTTGCTACTCCGGCAATGAAATTTCAGTTGTATGAGCGGGTGGGCGAAGAGCTGCCAGGCATTGTAGCGCAAATGATGGAAGAAGTAAAGTTGCATTTCAGTGAATTGCTCGATCTGAAAACACTAGCCGTTGCCACGCTTACCCAAAACAAGAAATTGCTTAATCAGGTATTTATAAAATGCGGTCACCGCGAATTCAAATTTATTGAAAAATCCGGATTTTATTTTGGGTTTCTCTTTGGCTTGCTGCAAATGACAATTTGGTATTTTTACGAAGCCTGGTGGATATTGCCACTGGCGGGTTTTATGGTGGGCTACCTTACCAATGATCTCGCACTACGTCTGATTTTTAGACCCTTAAACCCTATAAAACTAGGTTTTGTTGAAATTCAAGGATTGTTTATTAAACGACAGTCTGAAGTATCGGAAGAATATTCCAAGATCATTGCATCGCGTGTTATCAGCATCGAAAATATATTTGAGTATATCGTAAGAGGACCTGGCAAAGAACGCTTGACTCGCATTGTCGAAAATCAGATGGAAATAACAATAAACAAGGCCATAGGCGATAACCAAAAATGGTTTGACCTGTTGGCTGGCAAAAACATATTTTACTACATACGCAATATTGCCGCTTTCAAATTTATGCAAGAACTCCCCATGAATATACGCCATGTATTTGGCTATGCAGGTAATGCATTGAACCTGGAATACTTACTCAAAACTAAAATGCAAAATTTGAGTCCACGAGAATTTGAAGCTTTTTTAAGACCTGTTTTTAAAGAAGACGAGTTGACACTGATCATGGTAGGTGCATTTTTAGGGGGGCTTGCCGGACTGGCTCAATACTTCATTTTATTTTAATTGACACCCTTTCATCCCCTTATTTAGATTTAATAAAAACAATTTTTACCTTTGCGGGATAAATTTTACAAATATGACCATCCGTATTCTGTCTATTATTGCATGCATAGTATTGCTTAATGCCTGCAACACTAAAAGAGAAGAAAATGTAGTAAATGTATATTCACATCGGCATTATGACATTGATAAAAAGATATTTAAGCAATTTACTGAGTCAACAGGAATAGAAGTGAACGTGGTGAGTGCCGACGCGGATGAACTCATAAAGAAACTTGAGCTTGAAGGTGATAGGTCACCAGCTGATATCATCATAACAGTAGATGCAGGTCGATTGCAAAAAGCCAAAGAGTTGAATTTATTACAAACCATAGCTTCTGATAGCCTGGTTAAAAATATCCCCAGCTATTTTCGGGATTCAGAAAATCAATGGTTTGCACTTACCTACCGTGCCCGAATTATTGCCTATGCGAAGGACAGGGTAGATCCTTCAGATATAACTACTTACGGAGACCTTGTGAAGCCTGAATGGCAGGGCAAAGTATTAGTGAGGTCTTCCAGCAACATCTACAACCAATCTATGCTGGCCTCCAGGATCGTGCACGATGGCGAAGAAGCTGCAAAGGAATGGGCAAGTGGAGTGGTTGCAAACTTTGCCCGTGAGCCAAAAGGTAATGATCGGGATCAGGTAAAAACTGTAGCCGCTGGGGTAGGCGATTTGGCCATTTTAAATACTTATTACCTTGGTTTATTGGCAGAATCTGACAGTGAAGAAGAAAGAAAAGTGTATGAAAGTGTTGGTATAATTTTCCCTGATCAAGATGGTCATGGAACACATATAAACATTAGTGGTATAGGTGTAACGGCACATGCCCCGCATCGTGAAAATGCCATTCGATTTATTGAGTTTATGATATCAAAAGACGTTCAAAAGCAATTTGCTGGTATTAATCATGAATATCCGGTAATTGAAGATGTAGAATGGTCAGATATAGTAAAATCATGGGGCACTTTTAAAGCCGATACACTTCAACTCGAACTATTAGGCAAACACAATCGCGAGGCGGTCAGGATTTTTGATCAAGTGGGCTGGAAATAACTTAAGCTTGTGCTGAAACGATTTAAATATGCCAGAAAACTGAATGTGTGGGTATTCTATGCTTTTTTTGTAGCCCTGTTAATACTTACACCAATACTCACCATCATATGGTATGTTTTTGAAGGCCCTGGCGAAACATGGCAGCATTTGTATGAAACAGTACTGGCCGACTATATTTTAAATTCCCTTTGGCTTATGATCGGCACCGGGGTTATTAGTTTGGTTACGGGTGTTTCAACTGCATGGATTGTTTCAACCTGCAACTTCCCAGGACGCAGAATCTTCGAGTGGGCGCTTGTACTGCCCTTAGCTGTACCAACTTATATTACTGCATTTGCTTATGCAGGACTGTTCGATTATACAGGTTCATTGCAATCATTTCTTAGAAATACTTCCTGGATCGAAGCCAATATCATTATTGATATCATGAATTTGCCCGGACTTATTTTTATACTATCCTTTGTGCTTTATCCTTATGTCTATGTATTGGCCAGGGCATCCTTCGTAAAAAGATCAAGAAATTTACTGGAAGCAGGCAGGTTGTTGGGCAGTAGTAGCTATCGTGCATTTTTCAAGATTACACTTCCCGTAGCCAGACCTGCTCTGGTTGGAGGTGTAAGTCTGGTGATTATGGAAGTACTCAACGACTATGGTGCAGTGAAATATTTTGGTATTGGCACTTTCACAACCGGGATTTTCAGGGCTTGGTTTTCTTTGGGCGATATCAATGCCGCCGTATACATCTCGGCTATATTGGTCATTGTAGTTTTTTTAGTGTTGGGTATTGAGCGTTATCAGCGAGGCAGTGCACGTTTTGATGACGATACCCAATCGGGTGGCAAGCCCATTACCAGATACGAATTGAGCAAAGGACAGAAAATTGCCAGTTTTTTTATTTGTTTCTTTCCTTTGTTGTTCGGTTTTCTACTACCACTGTTTCAAATGATACAATGGGCTTACCAAGCATATAGCAAAATTATTCTGGACAGTTTTTTAGGACTTATCATCAACAGCTTTGCTCTGGCAGCTACCAGCTCGCTTATTTGCATTTTTGTTTCTATAGTGTTGCTATATGCCTCCAGGCTCAATCCGGGTATATTTGTAAAAGGTCTGAGTAAGCTTTCTACCACGGGTTATTCGATACCTGGGGCAGTCATTGCGGTAGGCGTTATGATTCCCCTGCTCTTTTTAGATCGTGGGTTATCGAGTTGGCTTGAACGGATTTTTAACATTGAGCTCAGATTGATACTAAGTGGTACTTTGGGCGTTTTGGTTTTTGCTTATATGGTTCGTTTTTTGGCAGTAGCCTACAATGCCATAGACTCTGGATTTAAAAACAC
>DAIQNU010000093.1:3458-11041 GCA_036788235.1 Cyclobacteriaceae bacterium | reverse complement strand
AGACCCGCGTGCTTTTAGTTTGGGGACTTAACGACACCATTACGCCACCATTTGTAGCTTACGAGTTCAATAGACTATTGCCCAACTCAACTTTGCGATTTATTGATAAATGCTGCCATGCACCTATGATGGAGCGCCCAGAAGAGTTCAATGTCATTTTAGAAGATTTTTTACTAAAAGAACCCGTAAAGGTATGATAGCCCAAGAACTCATAAACCAGATGGTACCGGCACTTAAGTTTACTGATACTGCCGAAAAAGCCATAATATGGATGGAAGAGCTTAAAACCAATCAGCTTCCTGTGGTGGAAAGCTTGTCCTTCAAGGGTTTTGTTTATGAGGATTCATTATTAGAATTGAGTGATCTTGATAGGCTAATAGGTGAGGTTCAAATGCAAAATCAAAACTGTTTTGTATTTAAAGGGCAACATTTTTTTGATATCTTAAAAATGGGACACGAGCATGCATCCAACATGGTAGCAATAATTGATAATAATGAAGAATACCTTGGTGTAACAAGCCTGCAAGATACTGTAAAAGCTTTTTCGGCCACGGCATCAATACAAAGCCATGGTTCTATTATGATCATTTCTACACGTTATATTGATTATTCGCTGAACGAAATAAGTCGCATTGTAGAATCAAACAACGCTAAAATAATGAGCTGTTTCATAAGTCCAGATCCCCAGGATTCTAGCAAAGTTTTATTAACCTTAAAAGTAAATTCAACGGACACAAGCAGCATCTCTGTTACGCTTGAGCGAAACAATTATAAAATCGTAGCAAGGTTTCATCAGGAAGATCGAGATTTACAAAGCCGAGACAGAATTGATAATCTTTTGAAATTCATTGATATTTAATCTCTATACAATAATTATCTTGGCATTTGCTAAGTAGGTATTACCAAAACCAATCAATTTCTCTATTAGCTCAAAGAAAATTTAAGGGTTCCCTTTGTCTTTTCTTTTAAAAGGGACAATTTGTGGGCATAGAAAAAAATAAGCTTATGACTATTCATTTTAGCTTTTCTATCTCTTAATAAAATGAAAAGCCAACAACCCATCAAAATTGCCATTCATGGTAATATAAGCAGCCAAGACTTCCTACCACACTTACAGGAAATTCTTCATATACTCCGCAAGAAGGATGTGGAAATACTGCTTTCAGAAAAATTAGTAAAACAACTCACAAAATGTAAATTCGATACCAGCCATACATCCATATACCGAAACAATGCGGATTTGCGCAATGCCAGAGCTTTGTTAAGTGTGGGTGGCGATGGCACTATATTAGAATCTGTTACACATGTTGGCGCAGCTGAAGTGCCGATTTTAGGTATAAATACAGGACGATTAGGTTTTTTGGCCACAACTCCCAAGGACAAATTAAAAAATGCACTGACCAATATACTAGAAGGTAATTACGAAGTTGAGTCGCGCATGCTGGTGCAAGTTGACACAGAAGCACAGGTGTTCAAAGATCTTAACTTTGGATTAAATGAGTTTGCGATACTAAAGCAAGATACTTCATCGATGGTCACAGTGCATGCTTACCTCGATGGAGAGTTGATAAATTCGTATTGGGCAGATGGTTTAATAATAGCCACACCCACAGGTTCAACAGGTTATTCTTTAAGTTGTGGTGGCCCCATAGTTTCACCTTATGCCGACAATTTTATTATTACACCTGTAAGCCCTCATAATTTATCGATCAGACCACTGGTAGTGCCTGCTACCAGCAGCATCAGACTAGAAGTAGAGGCACGAACCAATTTCTATCTCGTTTCTTTAGACTCCCGATCTTGTATAGTACCATCTAACTATTCTTTTACACTAAAGAAGTCTGCATTTAAAGTACAGCTTATCAAATTCTCAGGCCATACTTTTGTTGAAACACTCCGAATGAAACTAAATTGGGGTTATGACATACGCAACTAATATCAAACTAATTAATTTGAATATCTTTTTCCCTGAATTTTATTGCAATTAATTCAGTACTTTCGTGTTTATATTGATATTATTTTAACCATAAAAAGATATATCACTTAGAAAAGTTAGGTTCATTTATTGTTAAATTATGCCTTTTTCACTTAAACACTTGTATTACCAAATCCTTTTGTGTGCTATTTTATTAGTGCTAATAAAATTGCCAGCAAATGCTCAGCGTCATGAAGCTGGATTGGGAGTAGGCGCTATGATGTATACCGGCGACTTAGCTAGATATCCAAAACTGGCACAAACAAAGCCTGGTATAACGGCTTTTTACAGGCAAAATTATGGCCCATTTTTAAGTGCTCGATTTAGTTTGCTTGCCGGAGGCCTAAGCGGAAGCGACGAACAACCTTATGATGCATTAGCCGAGGTGCGCCAAAATGAATTCAATGTATTTGTCACTGAATTTGCAATGATTGGTGAATTTAACTTTTTGGATATACATAATAAGCATTCTTTGATACACTGGACTCCCTATATGTTTGCAGGGTTAGGCGCCTTTGCATTTTTTGGACATGAAGAAAATCCGACTGCTTCTTACAGCAACGTGCAGCCTGTGGTACCATTTGGTCTGGGGCTCAAATTTGCCCTATCGCCTCAGTTTACATTGGATATAACCTATGGTTTTAGAATGCTCTTTACTGACTATCTTGATAATGTATCAGGTGGAGAAATAACTGAAAGAAACTTTCAACATGGCAATAGATTTGATAAAGATATGTACCAATTTTTTGGTATCAGTCTGGGTTATACATTTTATAGTATACCTTGTCCATTCGACTTTTATTAAAGAGAAATCCTAATTCCTTTAATAATTAGAAAAAAGTAATCAACTTTGCGGAATAGTACGATTGCTTCAAAAATCCTGAAAATGAGCATATTGATTGATAAGGAAAATTTACCCCGGCATATTGCTGTAATAATGGATGGCAATGGTCGATGGGCAAGGAAGCAGGGCGCAAAACGCATTTTTGGACATAAAAATGCTATTTTGGCTGTGCGAGAAACTTCAGAGACCTGTGCTGAGTTGGGCATCAAATACCTTACTTTATATGCTTTTTCTACTGAAAATTGGAGCCGGCCACAAGCAGAAGTCTTTGGATTAATGGAGTTGTTGGTATCAACCATCAAGAATGAAACAGAAACATTACTAAAAAATAATATAAAGTTGAAAGCAATTGGCGATCTTGCAGCCCTTCCGGCTAAATGCAGAAAGGAATTGAAAGAAAGCATGGAGCTTACGAAGAATAATACAGGATTGACCTTGATCTTAGCTTTAAGCTATAGTGGCAGATGGGAAATAACAGAGGCTGTCAAGAAACTGTTAAAAGATGTTAAAAGCGGAACACTTGAAATAGATGATATCAATATTGAGTTGTTTTCCGATTATCTTTGTACAAAGGGCATTCCGGATCCTGAATTATTAATTCGAACCAGCGGTGAAATGAGGATTAGCAATTTTCTGCTTTGGCAAATTGCATACACAGAATTGTTTATAACAGAAGTACTATGGCCCGATTTCAGAAAAGAACACCTACTCGAGGCTATAGTATCTTATCAAAAACGTGAACGAAGATTTGGAAAAGTTACTGAGAAGGAAGAAGTATAATTTCAAAGGCCTTACGCTTTTGTTCACCTTCCTAATGATATGTATTGTTAATACTACTACATTTTCGCAAGTGAGATTGGGGCAAAAAGCCCGTGTACCAGAACAGCAGATTGATCTTAGCTATGCTGATCCTAAAGAATATGAAGTCGTTGAGATCAAAGTAAGAGGTTTAGAAACACTAAACGAAAATGCTATTATTTCACTTGCAGGTTTAAAGGTAGGTGACAAAATTAGAATCCCCGGGGATGGCATTAGCACAGCTATAAGAAAACTCTGGAAAAATGGAATCATCGGTGATGTCTCGATCTACGTTACCAAAATTGAAAATGATAAAGCCTGGTTGCTGGTTAATCTTACCGAAAGACCAAGACTAACTCGAATAGAATTTAAAGGAATTAATAAGACCCAGCAAACTGATCTCAACGATAAGCTAAAACTTATAAAAGGCAAAGTACTTTCAGATCCAGTAGTCAAAAATGCCGAGCTCACAGTAAAAAACTATTTCGTAGAAAAAGGTCACTTAAATGCTGAGGTAAAAATTGTTCGAGAAAAAGATACCCTTGTTGCCAATGGCATGAAAATACTGATTGACATTGATAAGAAATCAAAAGTCAAAATAAATGATATTACAATTCATGGCAATGTAGAATTTACAGAAGCAAAACTCAGGTCGAAAATGAAAAAGACCAATGAGAAGCTTCGTTTTACTGCCCCTGAAGAACTTTTGTATGCAGCGGTACACCTTACCCCTCGCAAGATTTATAATTTCTTTTCAAATTCTCATGAAGTTTCTAAAGATGAAATCACCAACTTTTTAAGTGACCGAATCAACGTCAACTTTTTTAAGACTTCAAAATTTATCCGTTCTGAATTTAAAGCCGATAAAGATAAACTCATAGATTTTTATAACGGCAAAGGCTTTAGAGATGCTTTATGGGTATCTGATACTCTTTATTCAGTCGGAGGTAATGAAATTAATATTGACATATTCTTAGAGGAAGGCCATAAATATTACTTCAGAGACATTATCTGGACGGGTAACTATGTCTACAAAGATGAAGATTTACAGGCTGTGCTTGGAATTGATAAGGGCGATGTGTATGACATGGATCTTGTAAACAAAAGGCTTCAGTTTAATCCAAATGGCCAAGATGTCAGTTCTCTTTATATGGATTTTGGATACCTTTTCTTCAATGTCAATCCTATTGAGGTGCGTATTGACCAAGATTCTATCGATGTCGAAATGCGCATATACGAAGGCGAGCAAGCTACCATTAGCAAAGTAATAGTACAAGGTAATGACCGTACCAACGACCATGTAGTTCGCCGTGAGATCCGTACACTACCAGGTCAAAAATTTAGCCGTACTGATCTGATTCGTACACAACGCGAACTTTCGCAGCTAGGTTATTTTGACCCTGAAAGCATAGGTATACAACCTATACCGAACCCAAATGCCGGTACGGTAGATATAGAATACACACTCGTAGAACGCCCAAGTGACCAAATAGAACTTTCTGGTGGTTGGGGTGGTTTCTTTGGTTTTGTAGGCACAGTAGGTCTTGTATTCAATAATTTCTCAGTAAGGAACATTCCTAAATTTGAAAACTGGAGACCCCTGCCGGTAGGTGATGGACAGAGATTACAATTGCGTGTTCAAGCCAATGGTCGTTCATTCCAAAATTATTCTTTCACTTTTACCGAACCTTGGTTGGGCGGCAAAAAACCAAACTCACTTACACTGGGACTCAACAGATCTGTTCAAGATAACCGATTCTTAAGTAATAGATTTGGCGGACAAAATTTCTTTGGTGGTTTAGGAGGTGCCTTAAAGCTCACCAACTTAAGCTTAGGGCTAGGACGCAGATTAAAATGGCCTGATGACTTTTTCACACTTTCAAATTCTCTGGGTTTTACCTTGTACGAACTGGAAGAATACGAAATGTTTGCCTCACAATTAGGTTTTAGCACAGGTACTGCCAGAACATTTGCGCTCACAACCACTATAGCACGAAATAGTATAGACCAACCCATGTTCCCAAGAGCTGGTTCGCAGATTTCATTGTCGATGATGCTTACGCCTCCTTATTCACTTATGAATAATCTGGACTACGAAACCGCACCACGCCGTGATGTATACCAATGGGTAGAGTACCACAAATGGATGTTCGATGCCAGCTTTTTTCAGAAAGTTGTGGGGAACTTGATACTACATGCCCGCTCACATATGGGCTTTATTGGAACTTACTCCAAGCAGGCGCCAACCGGGCCATTTGACAGGTTTATGCTTGGTGGCGATGGACTGGCAGGCCAGGGCATGTTCTTACTTGGTTATGACATCATAGGCTTACGCGGATATGAAAACAATACCATTACACCTCCAGGATTTGGCACAGGTGGTGGCAGAGGTATAGATGGCATGACCAATGGCGGTACGATATATAATAAGCATGTTTTTGAATTACGATACCCCGTATCGCTTAATCCATCAGCAACCATCTTTTTGCTGAGTTTTCTTGAAGCCGGTAATAACTGGTATAGTAGCAAAGAATACAATCCTTTTGTATTGTATAGATCAGCTGGAGTAGGTGCTAGAATTTTTATGCCTGCCTTTGGATTGTTGGGAATTGACTGGGGATATGGCTTTGATACGCTACCAGGACGCAATGAACCCAGCGGAGCGCAGTTCCACTTTTCAATCGGACAGCAAATCAGATAATGAAACAATAGCAATAAAAATTTTTGGCATAATTTTGTCTATATGATCTTCGAAGTTGTTTTGATTGAATATTTTCAAAATTGCCCATATATTTTCACATGAGAAAAATATTTATACTTTTGCCAATATTTCTGCTGTTTTCTGGTATATCTTTTGCACAGAAGTTCGGGTATGTAAATACCGACTACATTTTGAGCAAGCTACCAGAGTATAAAGAGGCTCAATCAGAGATTGAATCATTGGCAAAGGCATGGCAAGAAGAGATTCAGCAAATGTTTAAAAGTATTGAAGGCGATTATGCCAACTTAAGAGCAGAAGAAGTACTTTTGACAGTTGAAATGAAAACTGAGCGGTTGGCAGAAATAAAGAAAAAAGAAGAAGAAGTAAAAGAATACCATAAAAAGGTGTTCGGAGTAGATGGCTTATATTTTCTTAAGAAAAAAGAATTGGTGAAGCCAGTTCAGGAAAAAGTGTTCGAGGCAGTTGAAAAAGTTGCTAAAGACCAAAGACTACAGATTGTATTTGATAAAGCAAGTGATATTGTAATGATATATACAGATCCGGTTCATGACTATACAGATTTTGTATTGGAAGAATTAGGTTTGGGAGAACAAGTAAATAACTAACAAGTAGAATAAAAACGTAAGAAGATGAAAATCAAGGTTTATTTAGCTATTGCCGTTACTTTTTTTGGGTTACAGGCAGTTACGGCACAAGATGTAAAGATAGGCTATACTAATATAGAATACATCTTGAGCTTTTTACCGGAAACGAAGCAGATTGAAGCTGAAGTAAAAGATTTTGAAAAGCAGCTTTCAAGCCAGCTAGAATCAAAGTATTCTGAGTTTCAAGAAAAAGTAAAAAACTTTCAGGACAATGCGCAAAACATGATTCCTGAAGTAAGAATGGATCGTCAGCAAGAACTTCAAAGTATGGAGCAGTCGATCCAGAAATTCCAAAAGGATGCTCAAGCCTCTATGCAGCGTAAGCAAATGGAATTGCTACAGCCTGCCTATGACAAAATTCAAAAGGCAATCGACGAGGTAGCCAAAGAAAATGGGTATACGCATGTACTTAGCTCTGATCAAGGTGGTGTTTTTGTACTTTTATACGCCAGAGACGAAGATAATATCTCAGACCTGGTTTTTAGAAAACTTGGGGTTGAACCTCCGGTTGATGAAGAAGAGTAATTAAAATATTAAAGCATTTATTGCTTCAGCCTCTGTCTTTTGACAGAGGTTTTTTTATTTTGGAGACTTTTGATA
>DAIQNU010000093.1:0-3448 GCA_036788235.1 Cyclobacteriaceae bacterium | reverse complement strand
TCACTTGAGAAAATAAAGCCTATGTGTATAAAACCACCTTTTCTGAAAACTGGAGATCGTATAATAATATTGGCTCCTGCCAGCAAAGTAAAGAGTGAATACATAGAAACTGCCCACAAAGTATTTACAGACTGGGGTTTGAAAGTGGAATATGGGGCACACTTATTTAGTGAAAACTATAAGTATGCCGGACTAGACAATCAAAGGTTGCTAGATCTTCAAATGGCTCTGGATGATAATGATATAAAGGCCATTATCTGTGGTAGGGGCGGCTATGGTACCACCAAAATCGTTGATCAATTAGACATTGCCAATTTTAAGCATAACCCAAAATGGGTGCTGGGTTTTAGTGATATTACTGCTTTGCATAGCCGAATATACAATGCGGGTTTCCAAAGTCTGCATGGAATCATGCCCTCGTTTTTTCATCACGAAGGCATCAGTAAAAGTTTAAAATCTTTGCACGATGCACTGTTTGGAGTTGACCAAACCATACCATCAGCACCGCATATTCTTAACAGACATGGTAAGGCAGCCGGAAATTTAGTTGGTGGAAATCTCGCGCTTTTAGCTCATATGGTCGGCACGCCTACAGATATTGACACATCAGATTGCATTTTATTTTTAGAAGATGTCGGTGAGCCATTGTATAATATTGACAGAATGATGCTGCAGTTACGTCGCTCAGGTAAACTAAAGGCAATCAAGGGTTTCATTTGTGGCCAATTCTCTGAGCTCAAAGAAACGCCTGAAACATATGGAAAAAATGCAAATGAGATAATTTTGGAGCATCTTGAAGGCCTAAGTATTCCTGTTTGTTTTGATTTTCCTGTAGGCCATGTGGCATTAAACTATACACTTCCGGTGGGAGCAAAGGCTGCCTTAATGGTTGATTCTGAAGGAAGTACTTTAACTATAAAATAGATATTTTGACATTAAGTAGGTGAAATCTTCTAATAATTTAGTGAATATTTAAAAAGATAAAATGGCAATAGGTGAAGCTGTATTTGTAAAGAGTAGTACCAATTTAGAGCAGTGCCCGGCGCCCGATAGGCCAGAATATGCTTTTATTGGAAGGTCTAATGTTGGCAAATCATCTTTAATTAATATGCTAACCAGCCGAAAAAAACTAGCTAAAACTTCCGCAAGGCCCGGGAAAACACAACATATCAATCATTTCAATATTGATAAAAGCTGGTTTTTGGTTGACTTACCTGGCTATGGATGGTCAAAGGTAAGTAAGAGCATGAAAGCCACCTGGGGCAAAATGATTGAAGAATACTTGTTGAATCGAAAGAATCTTGCTTGCTTATTTGTATTAATTGATTTAAGAATTCCGCCTCAGAAAATTGATTACAATTTTATGGAATGGTTAGGTGAAAAAGGGATACCCTTTATCATGGTATTTACCAAGGCTGATAAACAGTCGAGTAATCAAAACCAATCTGCTGTGGCTGTACACATACGCAAAATGAAAGAAACCTGGGATGAGTTGCCTCAAATGTTTGTGACCTCAGCTACTGACAATCGGGGTAAAGATGAAATTTTTAAATTTATTGAAGACGTAAATAATAGTTGGAATTCAGCTTAAAGTAATCAATATTCTTTGAATTGGTTTTAATACACATCATTTAAGATTATTTTTGAATCAAATAAATACCAATATAGAATGGAACTTAAAGATATTGCAGCAGTAGCAGGAAAGGGTGGCTTATTTAAAATAGTGAAGCCAACAAGAACCGGTTTGATCCTCGAAGGATTTGATGAAAAGAAAACGAAATTAGTTACCGGGCCAAATCATAGGGTATCGGTACTGAGTGAAATATCTGTGTACACTACCGATCCGGAAGAAACTTTGCCACTGGATACTCTTTTAGAAAATATTAAAAAGGAATTTGGTGACGATCCTGGCCTTGACAGCAAGTCAGATAAAGACGAGCTTATGGCATTTATGAAACATATTGCGCCCAACTACGACCCGGATAGAGTTTACCCGTCAGATGTAAAGAAAATTGTGAACTGGTATAAAATATTATTGGCCGAATGTCCCGAGGCACTTATACCTCCAGCCAAATCAGAAGAAGAGCCTGAAACCAAAGAAGAAAGTAAAACATCAAAGAAAGAAAAGACTTCATAGTAATTGATTATAATGGAGCGGCTCATTGTTGATGCAGAAAATTTCAAGTACCGGCTTGGTTTAAAAGAACTCATCCGTTACAGTGATTTATTCTGGGTACTTGCCTACCGGGACTTGAGGGTTAGGTATGCGCAAACTTTTTTAGGTTTGTTTTGGGCTTTTTTACAACCCGCAGCAACTTTGCTCATATTTACCATCGTTTTTGGTAAAGCGGTAAAAGTAGATACAGGCGGTGTCCCCTATCCGGTGTATGCTATATGTGGAATGGCAGCCTGGACCTATTTTTCTTTTGTCATGAATCAATCGGGAAATTCCATTATTGGTGCCCAGGAAATGATAAAAAAGATTTACTTTCCAAGATTAGTCATTCCTTTGTCAAAGGCCGTTGTTGGTTTTGTAGATTTTGCTATTGCCATGCTTTTTCTTGTCGCACTATTCATTATGTATGGCTTTACACCGTCCTCCAACCTGATCTACATGCCCATATTCTTATTGCTTACGGTTATATCATCGTTGGCAGCAGGGATTTGGCTAAGTGCACTCACCATCAGATATCGTGATTTTCAGCACATAGTGCCTTTTATGGTGCAATTTGGCCTGTATGCCACACCTATTGCCTACCCGGCCTCTACCATCGTAGATAATTTACCAACCTGGGGAACGGTGTTGTATTATTTCAATCCAATGGCTGGAATTATTGAAGGCTTTCGGTGGTCTTTAATCGGTGGTGAATTGCCATCGATATATTCCTGGATTTCAATAGGATTCACATGTCTGTTATTCATCAGCGGCTTGTTCTATTTCAAAAGAGTAGAAAGGATAATGGCTGATATAGTGTAAATTTTTTCAAGCAACAATTGCAACCGTAATAGATTGCAAATTTGATTTAAGTACTATGCAAATAATCTATAAAGGTTTAATTTCAGGCTCGGTTGTTTCAATTGAAAATCTACTTAAACCTTCTTAGTAAAATAAAGCAAATCCTATAAAGTTGTAAAAGCTTCTATTTAGGGAGTTGCTAAGTAAAACAATCAAGTAAAAGGAGTTTGAACTGTTGAAGAAGGTATATAGTTTGAAAAAATATTTATTAAATATGTACCCCCTTGCTTTAAAAGCACATTGGGTTTGTAGGTCTAAAATATGGAATAAGACGATCGTTTTTAAGAGATTTTTTATTTGATGGGAGTGTGGGCGTAGTTAGCAAATTTGGTAATTAAATTATTGAGGTTCGGCCACGATTCGATTTATCGATTGGATTTGTGTTTAACTAATAAGAATAATGTCGAAAAAAATATTGGTATTTATTATAAC
>DAIQNU010000092.1:0-11128 GCA_036788235.1 Cyclobacteriaceae bacterium | reverse complement strand
CCTACGCGCACCCCACCGTTTTTTCAGCCCAACCCGCATGGTGTCAACCAAATGCATACAGGTTATTTACAATTGGGAACTCATTTGGTTGACTTTTCTTTGGTTATTAGGATATCAGGTAAATCAAAATTCAGGTCTCAATTAAATTCGTGGTAGTACCAAAATAAATAATGCTTAGCTGTTGATATCGGCAATTACTTCGGCATCCATAGGATTTACAGCAGAAGCATAAAAGCGCAATAGCTCGCCCTCTTCATTGACCAAATATTTACAGAAATTCCATGAAGGAGCCTGTTCGTTCCAGCCATTTTGCGATTTATCACTCAACCACCTGTACAAAGGATGGGTATCTGCACCTTTGACCGATATTTTTTCAAACATCTGGAAGCCTACTCCATAATTTGCAGTACAAAACTCAGCTATTTCTTCGTTACTTCCCGGCTCTTGTCCACCGAAATTGTTCGCTGGAAATCCTAGAATTACCACTTTGTCACCGTGCTTTTCATGCAAGGCCTGCAAGTCTTTGTATTGCTTGGTGTAGCCGCATTTTGAGGCGACATTCACTAGTAATACTTTTTTGCCTTTGTAGATACTCAAATCAATTTCTTCGCCTTCAATTGATTTCATTTTGAAGTCATGAAGTGTTTTTCCTTCGGTCACAATTTCTGCATTTTCGGGTTTCGATTCGATTTTTTTAGATCCAAAGCAAGCTGCCATGATCATACTTAACATTATTAATCCCAGATTTAACATTTTCATTTTTTTTAAGGTTTTTACATACGTTCAGGAACTTTAATGCCTAGTAAACCCATTGCTTTTTCAATTGTTTTGGCACAAAGATGCGAAAATGCTAACCTGAAATTTCGACGTGATTCATCAGGCTCGTTGAAAACTGAAAGCTCGGTATAAAAACGGTTGTAACCCTTGGCAAGATCATAGGCAAATTGTGCGATCAACGATGGCGAATAGCTTTCAGCAGCTTCTAGAACTAGGTTTTCAAATTTATTGATCAGGTAGATCACTTCTCCTTCGGTTTCATGCAATGTTTCAAAATTCACCTTGTCGATATTGCTATAATCAATGCCCATAGCGGTTGCCTTGCGCAAAATAGATGATATGCGTGCATGAGTGTATTGGATAAATGGGCCGGTATTGCCTTGAAACTGTATGGATTCTTCCGGGTTGAAGAGCATGCGCTTCTTTGGGTCAACCTTTAGTAAGAAATACTTAAGTGCACCAAGTCCTAGTTTTTCGTACAACTCTTGGGCTTGCTCTGGTGTAAAGTCCTCAATCTTGCCCAGCTCGGTGGTGCTTTTTTCAGCGGTTGAGGTCATTTCTTCCATCAGATCATCAGCATCTACCACGGTGCCTTCTCGCGATTTCATTTTGCCAGAAGGAAGATCTACCATGCCATAGGAAAGATGATGCATGCCTGTAGCGTAGTTCCGACCAAGTCGCTTGAGGATTTTAAACAACACTTCAAAATGATAGTCTTGCTCATTACCTACCACATACACAGATTTGTCGAATGAAAAATCACGGTGCTTGAGATCGGCTGTACCCAGATCTTGTGTGATGTACACCGAAGTGCCATCGGCCCTTAGCAACAACTTTTCGTCCAGACCTTCATCTGAAAGATCTACCCAGACCGAACCGTCCTCTTTTTTGTAAAAAACGCCCTTGCTCAAGCCTTCCTCTACCATGGTTTTGCCCAATAGGTAAGTTTCCGATTCTTTGTAAATGTGGTTAAAATCAACACCCATTCGTTTATAGGTGATGTCGAAGCCGTCGTATACCCACTGATTCATTTTATTCCACAGAGCCACAACTTCAGCATTGTTATTTTCCCAAGCTTGCAGCATTTCTCTGGCAGCTTGCATCAGGGGTGCATTTTTTTCTGCTTCTTCTTTTGCAACACCTGATGCTACCAGATCGGCAATTTCTTTTTTGTATTCCTGATCAAATCGCACGTAGTACTTGCCAATCAGATGATCGCCTTTTAGCCCGCTTGATTCCGGAGTTTCAGCATTGCCAAATTTGCTGTAAGCCAACATAGACTTGCAAATGTGAATGCCACGGTCGTTTACAAGGTTTACTTTAAAAACTTCATAGCCGGCTGCTTGCAATATACATGCTACCGAGTAGCCCAAAAAGTTGTTGCGCAAATGCCCGAGGTGCAAGGGTTTGTTGGTGTTGGGTGAGGAATACTCAACCACTACTTTTTTGCCATTAGTTGCTAGTTTTCCCCAGTTTTCATTTAAATATATGTTTTTAAAAACCTCGAGCCAGGTAGCAGTATTTATTTTAAGATTCAGAAATCCTTTTACCACATTAAAACTTTCGACTATGCCTGCATTGGCTACAATATGGGCTCCAAGTATCTTGCCCGTTTCTTCCGGGCTTTTGCCCGATATACGTCCATAAGGAAAAGTGACAAACGTATATTCGCCTTCAAATTCCTTCCTTGTAGGTTGAAGTGAAAAGGATCCTGTTTCTAATGAATGGTCGAAACATTCTTTGAAGGCATTTTCAATGGCGTTGTAGAGTTGTTGTTCTAAGCCCATGTCGTAAGCGTATGCTAAGTAAAAATTATGAATTGCAGACAAATCCAAATTTCAAGGAAATTGCGTTGCAAAGATTGTAAAATATACTCAATATTGCACCTGTCTGGTTTTATTGATATTTGATTTATGGCTTAAAATGAAAAGTTACGCTGACCTGATTGAGCAAACCTTTGAGTTTCCGCAGGAGGAATTCAAGGTGATTGACAAGCAATTGAATTTTAATGATGTGCCACTCATGGAGCTGATAAAACAGTATGGCACCCCTATGAAAATTAGCTATCTGCCCAAAATAAGCTATAATATCAAACGAGCTAAACGGCTCTTTAACAAAGCCATAAGAAAATACCACTACGAAGGAAGCTATATTTATTCTTATTGCACCAAGTCGTCGCATTTTAGTTTTGTACTCGAAGAAGCGCTCAAAAATGATATCCATATCGAAACTTCGTCGGCTTATGATCTACAGATAGTTCGCAAGCTGTATGAGAAGAAGAAAATAACCAAAGACATATTTATTTTTTGCAATGGTTTTAAAAGGCCATTGTATCGCCAATACATTTGCGAACTCATCAACGATGGTTTTAACAATCTCATTCCTATTCTTGACAATCTTAACGAATTGCAAGATTATGAAAATGGAATAGAAGGCAGTGTAAATATTGGCATTAGAGTAGCAGCTGATGAAGAACCCAATTTTGAATTTTATACTTCACGCCTTGGCATTCGCTACAACGATATTTTACCATACTATCGCGATAAGCTAAAAGACAATCCCAAGTTCAAGCTCAAAATGCTCCATTACTTTATCAATACTGGCATCAAAGATTCTGCCTACTACTGGAGCGAGTTAAGCAGGTTTGTATATAAGTATTGTGAACTGCGAAAAATCTGCCCCGAACTCGACACCATAGACATTGGTGGTGGATTTCCTATTAAGACTTCATTGCAATTCGAATTTGACTATCAATACATCATTGAGCAAATCATTGAAAACATTAAGTGGATTTGCAACAAGTCAGGTGTGCCTACGCCCAATATTGTTACCGAATTTGGTACCTATACCGTAGGCGAAAGCGGAGCCATCATTTATTCCATTTTGGATCAGAAACTGCAAAATGACAAAGAGCTTTGGTATATGATCGATGGCTCATTTATAACGCATCTGCCCGATTCCTATGGCATCAACCAAAAGTATATCATGCTGGCTATCAACAAATGGGATGATATGTTTCACAAGGTAAATCTTGGTGGGCTTACCTGCGATTCGCTCGATTATTATAATTCTGAAGCGCATACCTCCGAGGTGTTTTTGCCCATGATAAACAATGACGAACAGTTGTATATTGGTTTTTTCCATACAGGCGCCTATCAGGAATCTATAGGGGGTTTTGGGGGTATTCAACACTGTCTAATACCAGCACCAAAGCATGTCATTATCAATCGCAAGGACGATGGCAGCCTGGAGACGAGCCTGTTTGCAGGTGAACAAAGTCATGATAAAATGTTGGCATTGTTGGGGTATTGATGGTTGAACAGTTTCTGTTTTTCTAGACAAAATTTAGGTTATTGTTGCAAAAAAAAAAGAGCATTGAAGAATACATGCGCTTTTTGTGATGGTTTTTACTCTATAATCTATTAGACTGACATGATTTGTTCAATGTCATATCTGTAAATAGGTTCAAGATCCTCGATTTCTTTTACCATGCAATTGAGGTCTTTGATAATGCCACTGTCAAGTCCATAAACCCAGCCATGTATTTGAATGGCTCTGGCCTGCCAGGCTTTCTGAACAATTGATGTTTTGGCCAGGTTGTGTACTTGCTCTATAACATTTAGTTCAACAAGTCTATTTGCTCTATCAGTAGTGTTGCTAATGGCATTGAGCTCTTGTGAATGTTTGTTATAAACATCTTTAATGTTGGTGAGCCATTTGTTGACCAAACCAGCGCTTTTATTACTCATCGCAGCAATTACACCGCCACAGCCGTAATGTCCACAAACAATAATATGCTTTACATGCAGTACATCTACCGCATATTGCAATACACTTAGCAAATTGAGGTCGGTATGTACTACCATGTTGGCGATGTTTCGGTGAACAAATACTTCGCCTGCCTCTGTGCCTGTTATTTCATTTGCCGGGACGCGACTGTCCGAACAACCTATCCAAAGAAACTCCGGAGATTGACCTTTTGAAAGATCTTTGAAAAATTGAGGATTAATTTCTAATTTGCTCTCAACCCACTTCTTATTTCCTTCAAGAAGTTTGCGATACGATTTTTCCATTTTATTTACATTATTAATTAAAAAACTTGTAGAAGTAATTAAAGTAGGGATGGTTAAAAGTAGTAAATGCTAAATTATTAAAAAATTCTCGCTCTCTGTTTATTTGCAACGTTGTTGCTTTAATATTTAGTCTAAGTGTATTTTGTTTCAATAACCAATGCACTGTATATTTACCATAAGCTTTTATTGAACGTTATATCTCAAAAAGTGAAAACATAGTTAAATTTCGTGTATGACTTTGTTTAAAGCCAATCATGATTTACTAACTACCAAACTTAATTCATCCTGATAGTTAATAACTTATTTATTGAGCATTTAGCTAAGGTTTGTTTATAGAGCCTCAAATCGAATCAGCAAACATTTTATCTTAGAGCTGGGTTATAAAATTTATTGGGTTGATTTTTAAGGAAACGAAATTAGAAGGGATAAGTGTTTTCGTAATTTTTTATTAGTTAGTGCATGAAGGATAATATCAATGCGCAAGATTCGGGTGATTTCTTAAATATCCTTTTTGATAACATTGTTTCAGCTATTTTTTTACTGGACAAAGATTATCAGGTTACAAAATTTAATAAGTCATTTAAACGGATTTTTTTTGACGATCAGGAAAGGCTTGCTGGTGGAACTTGCAACAATGTTGTAGAATGTAAATACAGCCAGGAAAAATATGCAGACTGTGGAAAATCAACACATTGCACGCAGTGCGACCTTAGAAATTCTGTGATTAGAGCCATAGCGCAAAATGTGCCAATGGAGAGAGGGCAAATTACCCGCGAATTTTATAAAAACCATGTAAAAGAGCTCAAATATCTTCGCTACACTACCAAATACATCAATTACGAAGCAAAAGAAATGATTATGGTCATAGTTGACGATGTCACCGAGCTCGAAACTCAGCGTTTTGTACTGCAAGAAATCAATCAATCTAAAGACAAGCTTTTTTCAATTATTTCACATGATCTTAAAAGTCCACTCAACTCGTTATCAGGTTTTTCTAATTTTCTGATCAATTACATCGATCATATAAGCAAAGAAGAAATTGTAGAGTATGGAAAAAAACTCGACAAGGGCATCAAAAATATGTATCGATTATTGGAGAATTTGCTTGATTGGTCAAGAACACAAACCGGACAACTAGAGTTGAAGGTTCAATCAATTAGCTTGCACAATCTACTTGAGTCCAACATAGAACTATTGAGAAATAGTGCTATTGAAAAAAGCATAGAACTAAATACCCGATTCGAGACGGATAAGATGGCGCATTGCGATGCTAATAGCATGAATACAGTTATTAGAAATTTGCTTTCGAACGCCATAAAATTTACCCCTATTGGCGGTGAAATAACCATAGAAACCGGTGGAAGCAACGATCAGGTATGGTTTGTGATTTCTGACTCGGGTATTGGTATGGATGCTCAAACCCTAAGCGTACTTTTTAGAGTTGGAAATAAAACATCTAGAAATGGTACAGCCAATGAAAAAGGTTCTGGCATTGGTATGGTTTTATGTAAAGAATTTATCGATCTCAATAATGGTACTATTGAAGTACAAAGCGAACCCGACAATGGTTGCACTGTGCGGGTTAGCCTGCCCAAAGCATAAAAACTTCAACTTTTACAACTAATTTTTATTTAAAAAATGCGCCATAAGGTGATGCGCTATATAGTTTGTCGAAATACTTATAAATCAATAGCCCGGCTTTCTCCATTGTTTCAGCATTTTCATTTTCATCTATCATGCTTTCCATTGCGACTACAACTACCGGTTTTTCATGAATATAAAAAATGGCCCACTCGGTGGATACCCCGGGTATTTGGCCAGGTTTAAATAATACTTTGCAGTTTTTTGGCAAATGTGCTTTCAACCGGCCATTGATATCGCTGGTGTATTCCAAGAGATCAATGGTACGCTCCGAAACCTCTTTATTGACTAGTTTACCTTGAATTAATTTATGCATTAACAAGGCGGCTGCTTTTGGAGAGGCGATGTTTTCTCTCCCTGCTTGCGATGCATTTACATCCATCATCACCCTTTGAAGTTTGATATCTGCTAAACCATGATTCTTCAAGGTATTATTGATGTTGTCCATCCCTACCAGATTTATCAGGAAATTTGTCGCGCTATTGTCACTGTATTTGAGCATAAGCATGCAAATGTCGTGTATAGTCAAGGTAACGGAGCCCTGAAAATTATTGAGCACTCCACTACCACCGACATATTTGTCTTTATCCAATTTTACTTCATCTGACAATTTGAATTTGCCTTTTGTGGATTGCTGTACAACTTCAGCCAATATCGGGATCTTGATGGCACTGGCTTGCGGGAAAATAAGGTCTTCCTTGTGGGGGTAAATCTCATTGCCGTCGGTATCGATGATGTACCAGCCGGGTATACTTTGATTTTCAGTAGTAAGCTTTTGAATGTCTGATAAAAATTTTTCTTTCAACTTTGTTTTGTGAACATCTTGTGCCATAGCGGTTAAGTTAATCGTGGCCAACTTAATCAGTATTGATAAGGTGAGTAGCTTTACATTCATTTTTATAAATTCTTTTTGTTCGCAAATAAGAGAAAAAAATGAGCCATTCGCACATCAATGATTCATTTTTATATTGGAACAACAAAAACTTGAGTATGTTAATTATTTGCTAATTTGCAGTTTTTAAAAATGGCCGCACAAGGGCAAATAATGGTAGTTAAAAAAGTAAATAAAGAAATCACAGTATGCAGCTAATATTTCATCCCTACAATTTAAAACTCAGGCACACTTTTACCATTTCGAGAGAATCACACGATGTACAACCAGCATTGGTTGTGGAGCTCAAGCACAAAGGACATAGTGGTTATGGCGAATCAACCTCCAACCCTTATTACAAAATTACTGTACAAAGCATGACAGATGCTCTTAGCGATCACCGCTTGGCTATTGAGTCATTTGAATGGGATGAGCCCTCACAACTTTGGGATTTTTTGAAGCCACATTTCGAAGACAATATGTTTGCATTGTGTGCTTTGGATCAGGCAGCACATGATCTGTGGGGCAAGCTACATGGAAAAGCAGTTTATGAAATGTGGGGTTTGGATCCGCAGAAAGCACCTATCACCAATTATACTATTGGTATAGACTCAATCAGCAAAATGGTTGAAAAATTACGAGAAGTTCCTTGGCCAATCTACAAAATAAAGCTTGGCACCGACGATGATTTGAAAATTGTGGAAGAACTGCGCAAACATACTGATGCCGTGTTTAGAATCGATGCCAATTGTGCCTGGACTGCTTCCCAAACCATAGAATATGCACCTAAGTTGAAGAAAATGGGCGTTGAGTTTATTGAGCAACCAATGCCTGCCCATGCTCTTGACGAAATGAAGGAGGTATATAAGAAAAGCGCCCTGCCTTTGATAGCAGATGAAAGCTGTATAGTACCCGAGGATGTAGAAAAATGTCATGGCGCCTTCCATGGCATCAACATAAAACTTACCAAATGTGGTGGCCTGACACCGGCACGTAGAATGATAGATACTGCTAAGCGACTTGGATTGAAGCTAATGGTGGGCTGCATGACTGAGTCTACCGTAGGAATATCTGCCTTGGCACAACTTTGCCCTTTGCTTGATTATGTAGATATGGATGGCCCCTTGCTTTTGGCTAGTGATATAGCTACAGGTGTTGAATTACACCCCAAAGGCCTTAGGTATGCCAAAGTACCCGGTACAGGTGTAGAATTATTGAAATTGTAGGCGCTTAGTTGATGAGCATAGCTAGCAGGATTAATGGTCGCACAATTCAAGTGCAAGGAGAAGAATTTTTGTTTTGTTCGGGAACAGCCTATTTGGGTATACCCTATACCAGTGCTTTTAACCAATATTTTAATGAAGGAATTGCCAGATACGGTACAGGCTACAGCGCTTCACCGGGCGGCAATATTAGGCTCGAAGTATATGAAAGGGCTGCCCATTTACTAACTCAATGGACAGGTGCTACACAATGTCTTACTTTTTCATCAGGTATGATGGCCGGTCAGTGCCTCATTAAAACACTTGCCGAAGATAGTGCTTTTTTCTATCTCAAAGGTGCGCATCCGGCCATGTGGCATACAGCAAATGCTCCAAAAAGTTACGATCTAGAAACTGGATTGGCACAACTACAACAGGATATCGATGCCTGTACCGAAAGAAAAATAACCATTCTTGCCTCAACAGTTGATGCGCTCACACCTTTAATATTTGATTTTAGCCCTTTGAAAAAGCTCAAGATAAGCTCAGAAGTGAGTTTTGTTATTGACGATTCTCATGGTATAGGTTTGCTAGGATCAAATGGTGGTGGTAGATATAGAGAAATCGAAAGCATGTTTCCCAACTGGAACGTTATTCTGACCAGCTCACTGGGTAAGGCTCCGGGCATTTCTGCCGGTATGGTAGGTGGTAAGTTAGCATTGATCGAAAGTCTTCAAAAGTCTCCAATTTATCGGGGGGGATCACCGGCATTGCCTGCAACCTTGCACGCCTTTGTGCATTGCTGGCCTGATCTATTTACTTATCAATTAGAAGTGCTCAACCAAAACACCGCACTTTTAAATGGCTATAGCCATGCCTCAAAAATCTTTTATACTGTTGATGGTTTTCCAGTTTTTAGAGCAAAATCTCCCGATTTGTATGAACACTTAAAACGGGAAGGAATTTGGCTTTCTTCCTTTCCATATCCTGATATTGATGGCGACTTAGTAACCCGACTCGTTGTAAATGCATTACTTACTGATCAGGATTTTGATAGGATTTTTAGCGCGCTGGAGGGATGGGTGAGGAGTGGTGAGTAAAAAGGTGAAAGCATAAAGGTCAAAGGTGAAAGGTTGTCCCCATGTCACAATTTATGGGATTGGCTAAAGCCAAATCTATTGATAGCTAAGAATTTACTAAAGTAATGTTTGGGAAAGTTGATTCACTCACAGATTAACACAGAATTTTTAATTGACATTTCTTGTGGTAATCTAATCCTAATGTTGATATTACTTCCATTTTGCTATTTCTTATTCATTAATCTGATATCTTGTTCAACTAAAACCAACTTTACTTCATTCTCCCAAAAGTCATTATTCAAAATATTCTCTCTTAAGAATTTTTCTGATTCTAAAGGCTCTGAATTTTCATGGGAGTTAAGAAAACGAGCTACTTTTTCTTCCACCTTTTGTTGAATTTGTTCGGGTTGTTTTTCAGCCCAAATTGAATCTGGAAAACCAAACTTATATTTAGCTGTAACAAATATTTTTAGAGAATCATTTTCTTGTTCATCAATTCGCACCAAATGTTCTTGGTCACAAGAAAGAATTTCACTTTTTAAATTCTTACCTGCTAAATCTATGGCGGATAGGATATTGAAATCGATATTTCTATTTCTACTATTGAGTTCCTTTATTCCTTCTTGTATGTTATGTAGGTTTCCACTTGCTAAATAATGAGTGGCTAATTTTTCTATTGAAATTTTTTGTTGACTCCAAATCCCATTTACGCCCTCCAAAAATTCTTTTTTTAAACAAAAATTCTTTAGAATAATTTCAGCTTCTTCGATTGTTAAATCTAATCCAAATGTTTTTGCCCTATACTTCGCAAAAAAGACCGGGGCTTTCTTTACAAAAATGATAAGCCCTGCAAAAAAGGAAATTAGTATTAAAAGGACTATTATTATATCCCAGTTCATCAAGTTAACCGTTTTTTATATTTGGTTTTTTCACCTCCGCACAACCATCACGTGTTACTCATCACTGATCACTGCTCTCACACTGCTTGCAGCAACAAGCTTTGACCTTTCACCTTTGACCTTTCACCTTTCACCTTTCACCTCACCCCTCATTCTTTCTTCTTCGGCTTGCTCTTCGCTTTGGCCTTTCTAGCTTGTGCTGAGTAATGCTGCTTGTTCGATTTTTTTTGAGGAGGCAAGGGCGTGTCATCTTTCTTTTCTCCTGCGTATTTTTTTATGCTAATCATCTCGAGATCAATGATACGTCGATTTATGTCTGTTTTGGCAACTTTTACCACCACTTCATCGCCCAGTGTTATGCTTCTGTTGCGGGTTTTGCCCACAACGCGATAGTTCACCTGGTCATATTCATAATAGTCGTCGCTTAGGTCTGCCAACCTTACCATGCCTTCGCATTTGGTTTCGGTGAGTTCTACGTAAATGCCCCACTCGGTAATGCCCGATACGATGCCTTCAAAATCTTCTCCCAACCGATCAGCCATAAATTCAACTTGTTTGTATTTGATGGATGTACGCTCAGCATCAG
>DAIQNU010000091.1:0-11132 GCA_036788235.1 Cyclobacteriaceae bacterium | reverse complement strand
TTTTACTGAAAACGAAGTTTCACGAACACCATTGAAAAGAAGTTCAGGTGAGTAAATTGTATGCTGTTTATTGATGTGCGGAAAATAAAAAACCCGCAAATTCGTGAAATTTGCGGGTTTTTAGTGGTAGATGAATCTACATTGTCGGGGCAGCAGGATTCGAACCTGCGACCCCCTGCTCCCAAAGCAGGTACGCTAGCCGGACTGCGCCATGCCCCGATTATCTTTAAAATTTCTTACTGTACATACACCGATGAACGCACTTTGGCCAATTCCCGATATATTCATATCGACAGATGGCGGAGAGAGGGGGATTCGAACCCCCGGTACGGTTTCCCGCACGCATGTTTAGCAAACATGTGGTTTCAGCCACTCACCCATCTCTCCTTATGTCTAATGTTCATCGAGCCACACCGGACATCGACGAAACAACATAAAGACGGTATTTCTGAAATTTTTATTCTTACTTATAAATATGCAACACTTTTTGCTACACTAAGAAGGATTTTGTAATGTAAAATCAGTTTTAAAAACTAATTTTACCATCCCTCTCAAAAATGAGATGCAAATATAGTATTCCATTTTCAATTCATGCAAAACAAAACAAAATTTATTTTAAAATTGATGGTAAGCAAACTGCATTCACCTGACTATCTGCAAGATATGCTCACAATTATTCCATAAATTAATTCCAACTTGATGAGGTTGGTACATAAGGTCATAAGTTTTATTTTTGCCCACCTATTATTCAAATATGATTTTACAGTATTCGACGTTAATCAGTTGTTCTAAAAATTATACGCAAAAAAATGACCTGGTTTAGATATCTATCATCTACTGAAATGCTTTTTATTGCAGCTTTTCTTTTACTGTATGTTGTGTATCTTTTCCGGATGTATCGCATTGCACGCATACTTAATACAGATGTTAAAGCTGTATTGGTAAAGCTGGCACTTCGATTGGTGTATGGCATGCTAATCGTAGTTGCATTATTGGGTCCCTCTTTCGGAGAATTTAGTCGCGAAATCAAATCAGTGGGAAAAGATATAATGATTTGCGTAGATCTTTCTGAATCAATGAATGCTTTCGACATCCAGCCTACCAGGCTCGAAAGATTGAAATTTGAATTGAAGACTGTGGTAAATGCTTTTAATTCTGATAGAATTGGTCTTATTATCTTTTCGCATGAAGCCTTTATGCAATGCCCTTTAACACACGATCAGGCTGCTTTGCATATGTTTATTGAAGCTTTAAGTACCCGATTGGTTCCAACAGCCGGAACTGATTTTGGCCCACCACTCGAAATGGCATTGGATAAACTTTCTGGAGATGAATCCACCATAGCTCAGCAAAAATCCAAGGTCATTCTGCTCATAAGCGATGGTGAAGATTTTGGAGACAACACCAACCAGGTTATGCAAAAAATTGCTGATAGCAACATACGTACATTCACTCTGGGCATAGGCACTGAAGCTGGCAGCCACCTTCGAACCCAGTCAGGATTTAAAACCGATCACGATGGCAATCAAGTGGTTTCGCGACTCAACTCGCGCGATTTAAGGAGCATTGCTGTTAAAACCAACGGAAAATATTTTGAGATCAACGAAAGTAAAAACGATACCCAAAGACTGATAAATACCATTAACCAAATTGAAGGCGAATTGCGTGATGCCCGGGTAGTTGATGTAGCCGCCAACAAGTACTATTACTTTTTGGCATTTGCGCTCATACTCATAGCTACCGATGTTTTGTTTAGTGTTAAAACCTTTAAAATATGATGAAATTGATGGTTTATTGTATGCTGATAAGTGTATTGCATACAAATGACAACATAAATAAAATTGCATTAGTAAATCAACATAAGAAATCGGCTGAAGCTGCCTATAAATCTGAAAATTACGAACAAGCTATTCAGCATTACAGGTATCTTACTGATTCGTTGTACATCAACGAAGATTTGGTACTCTACAATCTGGGAAATGCCTACCTCCAGCTTGCCGACACATCAAATGCCCGTGAATTTTATGGTAAACTTGTTGCCAGTAACAATAGCAATATTAAGTCAAAGTCATTTCAACAGTTAGGTTTTATCAACCAGGGATCAAAAAAATATCCTGAAGCCTTGCAAAATTTCAAATCAGCACTTAAGGCCGATCCTGGCAATGAGCAGGCAAGGTATAATTATGAATTGCTCAAAAAACTGATGCAAGATCAACAAGACCAAGATCAGGATAAGGATGAAGGCGACGACCAGGATCAAGATAAAAATGACCAGGACGATCAGGATCAAGAAGACCAGGAAGGTGAAGAAAAGGAAAACGAAGAAGACAAGGAAAACGAAGAAGGCGAGGAAGGAGAAGACGAAGATAAACAACAAGATGGTGAGTCAGAAGAAACGAAAGAAGATGGTGAGCAAGATAAGCCTGAAGAAACTGAGGAGGAATCAAAGCCTGAAGAGAGCAAACCACAACCTTCTGTAAATCAGCGGTTAGAAGATATGGATATGACGGAAGAGAAAGCACAGATGATCCTCGATGCTATGCGTAGCAACCAGATACAATATATACAACAAAACCCTCGAAAACCTGAAAAAAGACCGCCTTCAAATAAGCCTGACTGGTAAGTTGTTTGCCTGGTGAAAAGTGATTATTTACATTTATTTGTGCTAATCATAAGTAAAAAGTTCTGTGTTTTGTATTAATAATAGTAGAATGGAAACAACAACACCGGATTAATCCAAAAATATCACAAAAAACCTATGCAATGAGCAAATTCAATCCAGTATATGTGATAGCGGCAAGTAGAACGCCTATAGGCAGTTTTGGCGGCGTGTTGTCTGCACTATCTGCGGTAGAATTGGGCACTTCGGCCATTAAAGGAGCTATGAATAAAGCAAGCGTAGCATCCGACACAATCGACGAAGTATTTATGGGCAATGTAATTTCCGCTAATCTGGGACAAGCCCCTACAAGGCAGGCTGCCTTACATGCCGGCATACACCATCACACGCCTTGTACCACCATAAACAAAGTTTGCGCTTCAGGCATGAAAGCCATTATGTTAGGAGCGCAGAGTATCATGCTGGGGCAAAATCACACTGTAATAGCGGGAGGCATGGAAAGCATGTCTAACATACCTTTTTATATTCCCAAGGCACGTTTTGGCTACAAATTTGGTAATGGTGAACTTATAGACGGCTTAATGAAAGATGGGCTATTGGAGCCTTACCATAATTTTGCCATGGGAAATTGTGCAGAAAATACTGCTAAGGAAATGCAGATCAGTCGGCAAGAGCAAGATGACTATGCCATCAGCTCCTATGAACGTGCCGCAAAGGCAATCCAAAGTGGTATGTTTACAGATGAGATTATCCCTGTTGAAATTCAAAAACGAAATGCAACGGATATTATCTCAGAAGATGAAGAATACAAGAAGGTGACTATAGAAAAAATCCCATCTCTCAGGCCGGTTTTTGATGATAAAGGCACTGTTACAGCTGCCAACGCCTCCACACTAAATGATGGTGCCGCAGCCTTAGTTTTGGTCTCGGAAGCGCAGCTAAAAAAATTGAATATGAAACCTATAGCGCGTATTGCTGGATTTGCTGATGCAGCCCGCGAACCTTTATGGTTTACCACTGCCCCTGCCCTGGCCATACCAAAAGCTTTGTCAATGGCAGGTTATTCGCAAGGCGAAGTTGATTATTACGAAATAAATGAGGCTTTCGCAGTGGTAAGCATCGCCAACAACAGGTTGCTAAATCTCGATCCAGCTATAGTCAATGTATTTGGTGGTGCGGTTGCACTAGGCCATCCGCTGGGCGCATCTGGAGCACGTATTGTCACCACCTTATTATCGGTGCTGCATCACAATAAAGGAAAAATAGGTGTGGCAGGAATTTGCAATGGCGGTGGTGGTGCTTCTGCCCTTGTCGTAGAATATTTAGACAATTAAAAAATGTTGTTAAATAGAAAAATATCTCTGAAGCATACAATGGCATATTTCACTTATGGTAATAGCTGGAGAAAGTTGACCATCTTATCCCTGATATTTGTGAGTTTGTGCAGAATAGACAATTCGGCTTTGGCGCAAACTGAAGTTATTACCTATTATGATTCACTTCAAACCAAGGTAATGGAAAAGTACTTTATCCTGGACAACGACAGCAGTAAAGTAGATGGTATTTTTTATAAATATCATGAAACCGGTGAATTGGCAGCTGAGGGAATGTTCGAAAAGGGTAAGAAGCAAGGTATATTTAAAGAATACTATCCTGATCAATCGCTCATGCGTACGGTCAGCTATCAAGATGGTCTTCGTCATGGATCTGTGCAAATTTTTGATGAAAAGGGCATTCTACTTCAAGAAGGGCAATTTCTAAACGATTCACTCTCGGGCGAATTGGTTGTATATTATGAAGATGGCAAACCAAAAAATGAAAGTTCTTTTAAATCAGGAAAACCTGATGGATTAGTAAAGGAATATTTTCCAACAGGTATAGTAAAGCAGGAAATTGAATATAAAGATGGTAAACCCAATGGATTGACCCGTACATTTTATCAAGAAGGTCAACTTAAAACAGAAGCCATATACCAAAATGGCTTGATCGATGGCTTCTTTAAGACATACTATCAAAATGGCCAGCTCGAGACGGAATATACCAATGAAAAAGGCAAGAAAAATGGTGTTTTCAAAAATTATGATCCCGATGGCAATCTTTTATTGTTGGGAAATTATCGTGAAGGCAAACTTCATGGAGAGAATGTCGGCTATTACTCCAATGGCAACAAAAAGCACACATTCAATTATCAAAATGGATTCCGAACGGGCGAAAATTTATCCTACCATGAAAATGAGAACCTAAAGGAGCGTGTAGTTTACTCACAGGAAGAAAAAAATAGTAACGTTAAGCGGTATAGTGAAGATGGAAAATTGCTTGAAGAGCAAACTTATACTGACAAAAAGCCTTCAGGAAAATGGCTGAAATACCACGAAAACGGTAAAATAAAGTCTGAAGAAACTTATACAAACGGCAAGTTACACGGTCAGAGAAAAGTTTTTTATGGCGATGGGCAATTACAACGAATCGAGACCTACCATAACGGGAATCTCAATGAACTGGTCATAGAATATTTTGCCACGGGTAATAAAATGTCTGAAACTAGTTATAAATTTGGCCGCAAACATGGAGCATATACTGAATACCATGAAAATGGAAAATTAAAGTTAAAGGGGAATTTTGCTGGTAATAAAAAAGGAGGTGAGTGGCAATATTTCGACGAAAAAGGAAATCATCTTAAAACCGATACTTACTTAAATGATAGTCTGGTAAATTCCGAAAACCTAGAACAAAAAAATTGATAATGACACCCACCATTAAAGAAACTAATTTTTCATTTCCAGGACAACTCGATTTTTATAAAGGGAAGGTTCGTGATGTATATTTTTTTGAAGACAAGTTGATCATGGTGGCGACCGATCGCATATCTGCCTTCGATGTCATTCTGCCTAAACCTATACCTGGAAAAGGACAAATTTTGAATCAAATCGCTGCTGGATTCTTGCAATCGACATCACACATTGTTCCAAATTGGCTCGATGCTACGCCAGACCCCAACGTAGCCATTGGCAAAAAATGTGAGGCATTTGCTGTGGAAATGGTTATCAGGGGTTATTTGGCTGGACATGCCTGGAGAGAATACAAGGCCGGTAAAAGGTCGGTTTGTGGCGTTCCTCTTCCCGATGGACTTAAGGAAAATGATCCATTACCGAAGCCGATAATTACACCCACTACCAAAGCAAAAGAAGGTCATGACATGGACATATCACGGGACGAGATATTAAAACAAGGCATTGTAGATGAAGGCGATTATCTTATACTAGAAAAATATACCTATAAATTGTTTGAAGCTGGTAGCAAGGCAGCTCATGAAAAAGGACTGATTCTCGTAGATACCAAATATGAGTTTGGCAAACACAATGGTAACATTCTACTGATCGATGAAGTGCATACCCCTGATTCATCCAGATATTTTTATAGGGATGGCTATGAAGAAAGACAACAAAAAAATGAGGTGCAAAAACAGTTGTCAAAAGAATTTGTTCGTCAATGGCTTATTGAACATGGTTTTCAAGGCTTAGAAGGCCAGCAAATACCGGAAATGACCGATGCTGTGATTGAACATATTTCAAACCGCTATCAAGAACTCTTTGAAAAAGTTACAGGCAAGAAATTTCAATTGGCATCTTCGTCAGGTTCAGATCCAATAAAACGCATTGAAGAAAACATTTTAATGTATATTTCGTGATAATTTGACAAATAAGATTTAGAACATTCAAACGAAAAAGGTAAATAATAAATTCAATGAAGTATTCAATCGATAAAAAAGAACAATACACACTTATCAGACTTCAAGATGATAAACTCGACAGCACTTTGGCTCCAAACCTTAAGACAGAGCTGCTAACCATCAATGCCGAAGGTATCGAAAATGTGATACTGGATCTTAGTGATGTGAAATATGTTGATTCTTCTGGCCTTAGTGCCCTGCTGGTTGGCAACAGAGTTTCCACAGAAAATGGTGGCATTTTTATCTTAGTGGGACTAACTGAACACGTGAACAAACTCATAAAAATTTCTCAGCTCAACAATGTGCTCAATATACTTCCAACTGTAGAAGAGGCCATTGATGCTGTTTTCATGCATGAAATCGAAAAGGATTTGAAGATCGACGATGCTGATTTGGAGGAGGACGAAGATCAATAAAAAATCTTGAGTAATTTTTCAGTAACAATATTGGGCAATAGCTCAGCGGTTCCTGCTTATGGCAGGAACCTCACTTCTCAACTTATCAAAATTCACAATCATTACATCCTGATTGATTGTGGTGAAGGCACTCAGCAATTGCTGTTGGCGGCCAGGGTTAATCTGAACAAAATCAGACACATCCTCATAAGCCACTTACACGGTGATCATTATTTTGGTCTTGTAGGTTTGCTATCAACCATGCACCTTTTTCAAAGACCTCTACCATTGCATTTGTATGGGCCGCCGGAATTACTCAATATTCTAAGTATACAATTTGCAGCTTCCGAAACCACTCTTGCCTTTGACTTGCATTTTCATCCATTAGATGCGACCAAAACCCAGCAGATTTTATCTCATAAAAAATTTACAATTGATGCCTTTCCTTTAAAACACAGACTGCCATGTTGTGGTTTTAGGATCATGGAAACTCCCAAGCCCAGACGCATTCGAAAAGAAAAACTTCATGATGGTATTTCACTAGCGGATATTGGTTCTTTTCTCAAAGGTATGGATGTCATAGATGACAAAGGTGACATTCTCTATAAAGTCGAAGATTACACCTTAGAACCAAAAAAAAGTCTTAGCTACGCATTTTGTTCTGATACCATATACGACCCAGACATTGTTCCTTATGTATTAGGGGTTGACCTTCTGTATCACGAAGCGACATTTACAGAAGAAATGAAAGAAAGAGCAAGTCATACCATGCACAGCACTGCCAAACAAGCGGCCAGCATTGCAAAAGCCGCCTCAGTAGGCAAATTGATTCTGGGGCACTTTTCTATTCGGTATGAAGATCTTACACCCTTATTGAACGAAGCTAAAGAAGTATTTTTGTCTACCGAATTATCTGAATGTGGAAAAACCTGGTATCTTGAAGCTTAAAATCGGCGATTTGGAATCAACTGCACTACTTGAAAAAAAGAAACATCAACTTTATCTCATACTGGCGGGTTTGTTCCTGACCAATGCACTTTTGGCAGAAATGATTGGGGTAAAAATCTTCTCGGCAGAAGCTACGATTGGGCTTAGGCCGGCCAACCTTCGTTTATTTGGCTTTGACATGAGCTTTAGCCTTACGGCCGGTGCTTTAATATGGCCTATAGTATTTGTAACAACAGACCTGATCAATGAGTATTTTGGAAAGCCTGGTGTAAAAAAAATCAGTTTTATGACGGCCGGCCTAATCGCTTATTCTTTTTTAATCATCTATTTATCCATCGGACTACCTCCCGCCGACTTCTGGATAGAGGCCAATAAATCAGATGCCGAAGGTAATTACTTTAATATTGATCTGGCTTATAATAGAATTTTCGGACAAGGGCTTAGAATAATCATAGGCTCTCTTACGGCATTTCTCATTGGCCAATTGGTAGATGTTTTTGTTTTTCAACGCTTAAGGAAAATAACTGGCCAAAAGTACATTTGGTTACGGGCAACAGGTTCAACCCTGGTATCGCAATTCTTCGATAGCTTTGTGGTTTTGTACATAGCTTTTTTCGGTATTTTTACACATGCTCAACTGATAGCGATTGGCATTACCAACTACATATATAAATTCTGCGTAGCTATTTTACTTACTCCACTCATTTATCTGGGCCACTACCTTATTGATCGATATTTGGGCAAGGAAAATGCAGAAATTATCACAGCTGAAGCCTCAGAAAAAAGTGGGACATTATTCTGAGAATTTTAAGCCGAAAAAAAAGGCCTCCGTAAATGATCACATAATATTCCTGCAGAAATAGCCACATTGAGTGATTCTGCTCCACCAAATTTGGGTATGGAAATGCTTTGATGCACACAAGTCTTTAGCTCAGCGGTGATCCCTTGAGATTCGTTTCCTAACAAAATGACAGCCGGCTTTTCTATATTGATTTCATAAATATTCCGTCCATCAATAAATGCACCATACACCGTATGGTTTTGATCTTTAAGGTATTTGCTCAACTCAACATAATAAACGGTAACACGTGTAAAGGATCCCATGGTTGCACTGATGACTTTAGGATTGAAAACATCAGCCGTGCCTTCGTTAGCCAGTATGGTTTTTATTCCATACCAGTCGGCCGTGCGAATAATGGTGCCCAAATTCCCGGGATCGCGTACTTGATCGAGCGCTAATACCAGTTCATCTTGCAAAACATCAGGGGCGTTTTGATCTTTCATTTTAGCCACTGCCAATACGTAGTCATTGCTCTGATAGCTGCCGAGCAATTCTAAAGTATTTTCCTTTTCAATAATTGGTCTTACATTTTTGGTAGAAAGCAATGCTGAATACTGATCGAAAAATTTTTGCGTACAAACCAGCAAATCAACTTCATAGGTAGAATGTAGTAGTTCCAACACACTTTTAACGCCTTCTACCAAAAAAGAACTATACTTATTACGGTATTTTTTAAATTGCAGCGATTTGATGAATTTTACTTGTTGTTTGGATATCATTTTGATTAAAATTAGACTTTGAGTACCCCTAAAATCACTGTATTATTTATATTATTGGTAATCTTACTGCAAGCCTGCACGGGCACAAGGCATTTGCAAGATGCTGAATATTTGCTGAGAAGACAAAAAATAAAGGGCAACGATGAAATTTCAAAAAGTGAGCTTGAAGTGTTTTATCGTCAAAAAGCAAACAAAAAGTTTCCATTAATACCGGTAGCACCATATGTAATGATATACTATTTTGGCAAACGCCGGTACGATCCTGCCAAAGTAGAAAAACGAATTGAAAAGGCTGAAATAAAATTTGATGAAAAAATAGCCAAAGCAAAGGCCAAGAAAAAACCAACTACAAATATTGAAGGCAGAAAAAGAACTAAATTAGAAAAGCTTAAAAAAGTAAAGGAAGAAGGAAATATGTTTATGCGCTGGGGCGAGCCGGTCGCTGTATATGACCCTCAATTGGCCGAGCAAACCCGGTCTCAAATGGAGTTGTATCTTAAGACAAAAGGTTTTTTTGAGGCCAATGCCAAATACAACGTTGATTACAGAGGTAAAAGCGCTTATATAGAATACCTCGTTTCTGAAGGTGACCCGTTGATTATTGATACAGTATGGATAGACTCTCCAGATACACTCGTATTGGATATATTACAAAACCACAATAGCAAATCTTTTCTTAAAGCTGGCCAACGATACAATCAAGATGACTTTGCAAGTGAACGTGAAAGAATAGATGTTTTACTTAAAAACTATGGCTACTACGATTTCACCCGACAATATGTGTCTTTTGCAGTTGATACACTCGATGGCGACGACAAGGCAAAAGTAAAGACTAGCATTACTTTACCACCGCGCCAAACAGAACACAGATTGTTTGTAATTGATTCGGTGAATTTCGTAACTGATGTAGGTGTTTCCGGTGCAACCTCAACCAACCGGGTTATCAATCCTTACAGAGGCATTACCTACCAATATTTTGAGGATGATTACTCCAGAAAAATTCTCAACAATAGGGTATTTATAAGAACTGGCGAACAATATAGTCTTGAAAACACACGGCAGACCCAGCTTCAGTTAGCAAATCTTGACAATTTCAAATTTATAAATGTAAACTACGATACCACTGGAGGGGCATTTATTGCCAATATATTTACTTCGCCGCTCAATAAATATCAAACGACAAATGAACTAGGCATGAATGTGCGAGAGGGATTTCCGGGTCCATTTTACAACCTTGCCTTGAAAAGTCGCAATGTCTTTAAAGGACTCGAGAATGCTGATATTAATATATATTTTGGTTTTGAAGGCGTAGGTGCTGCCTCACGTGCAACTGACGTATATCGAAGTATAGAAGCAGGTGGTAAGCTTACTTTTACTTTTCCGCAGTTTCTGATGCCTTCCAGCTATTACTTCAAGCGAAAAATCGGAAAGTATGACCCTAAAACCAGGCTTCAGGTAGGGTATAACCTAACTAAAAGACCAGAGTTTGAACGCACCAGTTTCAACACTTCCATTGTATATGCCTGGAATAAAAGTCAAAAAATAAATTATAACTTCACCTTGACCGAGCTAAGTATTGTTAATTCGAATATACTTCAGCAGCAATTTCTAGAGTTTTTGCAAGCCGAATTTCAACGCGGAAATAATCTTTTACTGGCATTTAATCCATCTTTTGTTACTTCAATCGGTTTTCTGACAACTATAAATTTTCGATTGCCTACCGAAAATGATCAAAGGGCATCTATTTTGCGATTGCAAGCAGAGAGTGGAGGCACTATATTTAACTTATTGAGGCCTACGGCTATAGAACAACGAAACCTTGAATATTTCAAATTTGTAAAACTATCTGCAAATTACCGACGTCATATGCCTGTGACAC
>DAIQNU010000090.1:0-11227 GCA_036788235.1 Cyclobacteriaceae bacterium | reverse complement strand
ACCTTTCAGCTTTGAGCTTTCACCTTTCACCTTTCACCTTTCAGCTTTGAGCTATCTACGCCTGTATCCTCAAAGGAATTATGCCTTTGTTCTTATTAACTCTGATTTCAAAATGGCTGGATAAAATATTTCTAAGCCTGTTTTTTAAAATATGATTGCGAGTACCCGGGTCGCTAAAAACACTGATCTCAAGCATTATTTTGAGAAAGCTATCATTAAGACTTAATGCGGTTATGGTTTGGATAAAAAAGAATTTCCAATCGTCCTGGTATTTTTGATAGTGGCTTCTGCCATCCCATAAAAATTCCAACTGAATTTCACCAAATTTGTAGCGGTAAATGACCGCTAAGTCGTGATAAAAATCTACAAAGGGATCAACTGGATATCTATTGCTGTTTCTTATTTGCATAATAGCCTTATCCACCAAACCTAAAGGGTTATGCAGCACCTCATATTGCCTTTTAGCCAACTTCACCATATCTTTTAGCAAAGATCGACGGGCATCGTCTTGCGCCTGCATTAGTATGTAGTTTTTGTCAAGTGGAAATAGCCTGCGAGACTTCATATTTTGAGGTTTTTCAAAATTACAAAAAAAACTGATTTATGCCATAGTTTTCAATTGCTTTAGCTTTAGCTCAAGTGCAGCAATGTTTTGCTCAGCATCGCTTTTCTTTTTTTGCTCTGCTTCCACCACAGCAGCCGGTGCGCTGCTTACAAACCGTTCGTTGCTGAGTTTCTTCATAACCGATTGCAAAAAACCCTGCGTGTATTCCAATTCTTTTTCTATGTTTTCAATTTCTTTGTCAACGTCTATTCCCGAAACTATAGGTGCGTAACATTCAGTGGTTCCTGCCAGAAAGCCTACACTTTCTTCTCCCGGCTTTTGCCCAAAAAATAAGTTTGTGAGATTGGCTAATTTTTTAATAGTATGCTCAAACCTTTTTAAGCCATCCAGATTTTCTAGCTGGTTTACATACAAGTCCAGGCTTTCTTTCGGAGAAATCTGCCTAGTGTTCCGAATGTTGCGCACGCCAGCTACCATTTCAAATGCTTTTTCGGCATCTTCTATAATGGATTTGTCTACAGAACCCGCCTTTGGCCAAGTGGCATTTATCAGTAATTCATTCGAGTTGCGATTTCTCAATTCATTCCACAGCTCTTCACTAATAAATGGCATAAAAGGATGCAGTACTTTGAGTAAATTTTCGAAAAAAACGAGAGTTTGCTCATAAGTGTGTGCATCAATAGGGCTGCCATAGGCTGGCTTAATCATTTCGAGATACCAAGCACAGAAATCACCCCAGAATAATTTATATAAAGCCTGCAAGGCATCCGATATCCTGTATTTGCTAAAATGGTCATTAATTTCCACTAACGATTCATTAAATTGCGATTCGAACCAGTTAATGGAGGTTTTATTTTGGTTTTCAAGGGTGCTGTCAACTTCCCAGCCCTTGATCAGTCTGAATGAGTTCCAGATTTTATTGCAGAAATTTCGACCTTGCTCACAAAGTTTTTCGTCAAATGGCGAATCATTACCAGCGGGCGAACTAAATAACATACCTGCCCGTACCCCATCTGCTGAGTATTGTTTTATCAGCTCCAGTGGTTCAGGACTGTTGCCGAGTGACTTCGACATTTTGCGGCCTTGTTTATCCCTTACTATGCCCGTCAGGTATACATCTTTGAATGGCTTTTCACCGGTATATTCATAGCCGGCAATGATCATTCGAGCTACCCAGAAAAACAAAATCTCAGGTGCAGTTACCAAAACATCTGTTGGGTAAAAATAGCGCAAATCGGCGTTTTTATCGATGCTTATCCGTCCATTTTCAACATTAAAGCAATCATTTTTGAAGCCATCAAATACCGCCAGAGGCCAAAGCCATGAAGAAGCCCAGGTATCGAGCACATCCGGATCCTGGTTGAGGTCTTGCAGGGCAAGATTAGGGTTTCCGCATTTTTCCCTGGCTTGTTGCAAAGCAGCTTCGGGGGTTTCAGCCACTACAAAATCATCTGGGCCTACACCATAATAATAAGCGGGAATTCTATGCCCCCACCACAATTGCCGCGAAATACACCAGTCCTTCACATTGACCATCCAATGCCTGTACGTGTTTTTGAATTTTGCTGGATGCAAGACAATCTCATCATTTTCAACAGCCTCAAGTGCGCGTTGAGAAATGCCTTTCATATTGATAAACCATTGCAGCGAAAGCTTTGGTTCCACAACTGTATTTGTACGCTCTGAGCGCCCGACTTTATTTATTATTTCTTCTACTCCCGTGAGAAATCCGGCGGCTTCAAGATCAGCAACAATAAGTTTACGCACATGAAAACGGTCTTTTCCTGTGTAATTTGCAACACCGTTTTTCTCATTGATACTTCCGTCGTCTTCGATAATGTCGATCACTTCCAGATTGTGACGCAAGCCTATTTCATAGTCATTCGGATCGTGTGCAGGGGTTACTTTAAGGCAGCCAGTACCAAATTCTTTATCAACATAGTCATCAAAAATAATCGGAACAGGTCTGTTAATAAAGGGTACAAGGGCAAACTTGCCAGCCAAATGCTTATATCTTTCATCAGTGGGATTTACTGCAATAGCAGTATCGGCTAGTATGGTTTCTGGGCGCGTGGTGGCTATTGTAACCCATTCATTTTCGGTACCATCTATTTTGTATTTAACTGAATACAACCTGGACTTTTCTCCATCTTCGTTGTAGATAACCTCTTCATTGGAGAGGGCAGTTTTTGCTTCGCAATCCCAGTTGATCATACGCAAGCCTCTATAGATATGGCCTTTTTTATGGAGGTCAACAAATACGCGGATTACAGCATCGTAGTAGTTGGGCTCCATTGTAAATCGGGTTCTTTCCCAATCGCATGAGGCACCCAGTTTTTTAAGCTGTTCTAAAATAATGCCCCCATATTTATCTTTCCATTCCCAGGCATGCTTTAAGAATTCTTCACGCCCCAGGTCAGATTTTTTAATGCCTTTTTCTCTAAGCATGTGCACAACCTTAGCTTCTGTGGCAATAGAAGCGTGGTCGGTGCCTGGCACCCAACAGGCCGCTTTTCCATTCATTCTGGCTTTGCGAATTAATATATCCTGAATGGTATTGTTGAGCATGTGACCCATATGGAGGACTCCTGTTACGTTGGGTGGAGGGATTACAATGCTATAGGGTTCCTTGTTTGGGTCGGGGCTGCCATGAAAACAACCTTGATCCATCCATATTTTGTACCATTTATCTTCAACTTCCTGTGGATTATATTTGGTGGAAAGCGCCATGCCGATTATGCTTAAATTTGATTTTTTTTAATTTGCTGCAAAAATAGGCAAAAAAAGTATAGCAGGAAGGTGTGGGGCTATCATAAATCCGTAATGCGGGATGGGTGATGCGGGATTTGGGATGTAATACTTAATGCGTCTCTAGCAGGGTAACCTCAATGCTCGATAAAAAAACAAAAAACTGGTTCGAACGTCCGTTCGGAACTTTTTTGTTTTTTGCAGGCAGGCATGGGCCATATTTTGGATTTAGGATGTTTCGTCTATTGAATAGATAATGACGTTTAAACGTGAACCCGCATTTAAACTATCAACTTCCTTCAAAAAATAAAAAAGGCACGAGCTAAAAGCATTGCGCCAGTTTTTTATTTTTTATCCTCCATAGTACTTAAACAGACTCAAACCTTGCGCAGGATTGTATCACCCTTTAGTCTACTCATCATCCGCACCTTTTTCTCCAACTCTACTACAGCACGAGCGGACGCTCGCGCTATGGGTAGTACACAAACAATTTATTTAACTTCTGTCCCGCTATCAAACGATGCTAACCTCAATGCTCGATAAAAAAACAAAAAACTGGTTCGAACGTCCGTTCGGATTTTTTTTTTGCAGGCAGGCATGGGTCAGATTTTGGACTTAGGATATTTCGTCTATTGAATAGAAAATGACGTTTAACCGTGAACCTGCATTTAAACTATCAACATCCTTCAAAAAATAAAAAAGGCACGAGCTAAAAGCATCGCGCCAGTTTTTTATTTTTTATCCTCCATAGTACTTAAACAGCGTCCGCTCGTGCTGTACGATTACGCTGAAACCAAAGAACGGGCAGCACCTATGGCGGTGGCATATTCGGCTTGTGCAGGAATCACAAATTCTATTTGAAACATTGCACCCAAGCGCTCAAAAATGTCAGATAATTGAGGAAGACGGGTCATTTTTCCGGTTAGGACTACTTTTTCGATATTGCTGCTTTTACTGGCAAATACGGCGAGCAAACCCACGGTTTGGCATACAAGATTAATTATACCCAGCGCTAGATCTTCATTACTTGCTTTATCGCTGTGTTTGCCAAAGTTGGAGGCAGTAGCATTTTCGGGCAGATTGCCAAAGGCACCCTGCGCAATATCGCCAATGCGCAGATCTATCATGGCCAGATCACCTTTTTGAGCCATTTCGGCCAATAAATCAAAATCACTGACTTTGAGCATGTATTTCGACAACCCTATAAGTGTACCACCCCCTACACCAGTACCTCCCAAATGCGTTGCCTCCCGACCTTTGGCTCTGACCACAGCAGTACCTGTTCCCAGGCTTAACACTACAGTTTCCTGAAGTTTCGACAGGTACAATCCGCCCAGTCCAATGGCACTGAATTCATCTACATGGTGCAAGGCAATACCAAATAGTTTGTCTCCTACAGCCTTTGCGCCTACTCCGGTAACAGCAATGGCTACAATGTTTTCCAGGGTTTTGCCGCTTTGGGAAATGAATTTTCCAAGTGCCCCAGCAGCTGAAGTGACAGGATCGTTAGCACTTACGCTGATCACGTGGGTTAAAACTCCTTCCTGAAAGCAAGCCAGATCTGTCGTTGTACCTCCGATATCTATACCAAGTATCATAGATGTGTAATTTGATGCGATGTTTATCTGCCAATTGAGTTTTAAGATAGCGGTAAAAGGTGAACTTCACTGTGTTCCTCAAAAAATTATTGGCTCAATTAAGTCTGTAAAATTTAACAATTTTTTGACGACCATTACCTACACTTTATGAAAAACAAATCAAGTCCCATCCAATCAGGGTTTTATGGATCTTTGCAATGCGGCATCGCCAGTGCGCCAGTTTTGGAGCAACTGTTTACGGGCGTTTTCAGAAACATCCGATTTTCCAGCTAGTTTTGCGGCGGTGATCAATTGGTTGAGCGTTTGTGCATTACCAGGGTAGTCTTGCAACAGATTTTGCAAATGTGCCATCGCCTCGGCATTTTCACCAGCTTTCATTAGTAATCGAGCATACCAATTTCGTGTATATCCCGGGATCATTACCGGACCGCTTTGCGAAGAATATTTTGCTTCTAATTCAACTGCTTTTTTTGATTTAGCAAGTGCTTCCGACATATTACCTTCAACTTCATCAATCTGACCACCCAGCCAAAGCTCAAGAATTTCGCAGAGATCATTTTCTTTAGGCCCTCTCAGTTCTTTAAGTCCAGCAGGCGTAATGTAAAGCAAATGTGGAGATGATTTTGCCACTTGCATCATATTTTTATGTTCAATCAATTGCATGAGGTGGTATTTTGCTTTGTTTACGTCATTGTTGGCAAGTTCATGTCTGCCATCGAGAAAATGAATAATGCACTTAGTAAATTCCGGCAACTCGTACAGTGGTATTTCAATCCCTCCGGCTGGGCTCTCCCATGCATCGGTTTCAGCAAGGTAAGTTGACTTCATTAAGGCGAGATAATGCCGGGTGAGTGATGTGCGACTGTATTGGGCGTAGGTATTCATTTGCCTTAGTAGTTCATAGGCGGCTTCATGTTTACCCATTTGCAACAGTCCGTACATCTGCCACCAATAAGCCTTAAAAAACAAGTCATCAACAGTGCCTTTGTTGGCTACTCGAATTTTTTCGGAAATTTCAAAAGACCTGGCATTGCTCTCGGTAAATGCTGGCCATTGACCCAACCTAGCATATATTTTTGAAGCTACATGATGCGCAACTTTGCTATCAGCAGCGGTCTTTCTATAGGTATCGGCAAAGCTTAATGCAACTTGCGCCGTGGCATTTTGATCAGAAGCCAACAGTAGACTAAATAAAGCTCCGGGATGCTCAGGATTTTTTGTCAGTAATTTTTCTACCTTTTGAGCGAAGGCAATTTTTTCTTTTGAACTACCGTTTTGAAGTATCTCGGGGAGTTTGTACAGAGCATATGACAATTGAATTTCCATATGATCAGGAAATTTTTTAATGATTTTTTCAAAATGATTTATTAGAGCAGTGTCTTGCTGTTCAGGGGTACCTTTGCCATAAAAAATCCTTTCTGCAACACCCAGCAACATTTTTTCCTCTTCAGTCTGAGCTTTGGCAGCTCTTTGGTCTTCATTTACAGCCAATTTGTACAAAGATGCTGTACCTTTTTGAGTATTGATTTCCGCAATCAAAGGTCTGTAATAACTCATAGATTCTCCCCAAGCGGCCATGGTAAAATTTGGGTCGAGTAACTGCGCCATATTAAAGTTTTCAGCAGCAGCCTCATATTCCATGGCATAGAGTTGTACCAATCCTCTGTTGAAATAAGACATGGCCGTTTGGCTACCATTGAAAGTATGAGAAACCTTGCCCAGACGTGCATCCTGAGCCACGACCAAAGCAGAAATAAAAATAGTTAATATGGTAAAGAATAGACTTTTCATTTGACTAAATATAAATTTCAGCGCTCAATGTTTGAAACTGGCCAACCACTTTAATAAGTTTTATAAAACAATGATACACTTTATTTTCAGAAAGGCATGCTTTCAATGATTTTCTGATAGAAGCTATGTAAAACTTCCGGGCGCAGCAAAATGGTGAAAAGTGCACCATAAATAGCCCCATAGAAATGTGCATCGTGATTTACATTATCGCCAATTTTCTTACCAAAATAAAACGAATACAACAAATACAAAATGCCTAATATAAATGCAGGTAAACAAATAGCGAAATAAATGCAAATGCTTGAAGTCGGACGATAGAGGATGGCGCCAAATAAAACCGCTGAAACTCCCCCTGAGGCACCGAGCGAATTGTAATATGGATTGTTGTGATGTCTGAAAAACGACGGAATGTCAGAAACAACTACTCCACCAAAGTATAGCAACAAATAGTATACGATTCCCAATTCTTTGAAATGATAGCCAAAGACAGTTTCGATAACAGCACCAAAAAAATAAAGGGCTATCATATTAAAAAGCAGATGCAGCAGGTCTTTGTGAATAAATCCCGAAGATAAAAAGCGCCAATACTCACGACGCGTTTTGACACGGTATGGATTAAAGATTAGTCGATTCTGCATAGCTGTTTGCCGCATGGCAATCAGACTGACTGTGGAAGTGATGATTATTAATATGTATGTGATCGATAGCATGCTTTATGTTGCGCGGTATTTTAAGATTCGCGGTCTATTAAGTTTTTGGCAAAATCTCGCAACCACCCAATGATTTCGACATCTCCTTCATTTATGTTTTCCAGTGCCTTAAAACCTTCCGTAAAGTAAGCATTCATTTTCAGTTCTGTATCTGTTTTTACACCAAGATCGTTGTAAATGCTTTTAACCGCAGCTACTTTCTCCTCTTTATCAAAATCCTTTGCACTGAGCCAATAATTAAGCTTATCATTTTCATTTCCAGATTTTTCCAATGCTTTAATCAGAAGGTACGTTTTTTTGTTGCTGATAATATCACCGCCAATTTGCTTGCCAAATTTTTCCTTATTGGCATATACATCAAGCAGATCGTCTTTTAATTGAAAACCAATGCCTATTTTTTCTCCGAATTGTCTTAGCAAACTCGAAGATCGGGCACTCGCACCAGCAATAAGAGCACCAAGCTCAAGGCTCAAACCAAGCAAAACGGCCGTTTTTAGTCTGATCATTTCGATATAATCAGCTTCTGAAACCCTGTATGTGGTCTCAAAATTCATGTCGAGTTGTTGCCCTTCGCAAACCTCAGCGGCACATTTATTAAATATTCGCAACACTTCGGGTAATATGGCAGGGTCAATATTGAGTAGCAGGTCGTAGGCTCGTACCAACATTACATCACCGGAAAGTATTGCCACACTGGTGCTCCACTTTTCATGAACTGTCGCTTTTCCCCGTCGCAGTGGTGCTTTGTCCATAATATCATCATGCATCAACGTGAAATTGTGGAAAACTTCCACAGCCAAGGCAGGTTTGAGGATTTTATCGATATCTTGACAGAAAATTCTATAGCTGAGCATGGTAAGTAAAGGCCTAAGCCGCTTCCCTCCTAGCGACATTATATAAGTGATAGGAGCATATAATTCAATAGGATGCTTGCCAAAATCAATTTTATCAATCTCCTGATCTATTTTTTGCAGATACGCTGTTAAAAAATTATCCATTAGTAGTTTTCACGATTCAAACTGTTTCCCACATTACTTATGAAGTAAGGTTCATTTAAAAGTCTAAAATTAAAATTACTTCTATTATTTAAAAAAACTTTAACATTTATTCCGGATCGTCCGATTCTATTTTGAGTTATTTCCATATATCTTTATTTACTCCCTGCCTAAAAATGCTGGCCATCATACCTTTCATAAATGGAATACTCGGTACTGACCACATTAATTTCAACTCCTGCGCCATGGTGGTACTTTCATCAAGAAAACTTAATACGGTAGATGGTGTATTCTTTTTGAATAAATCTCGAAAAACTTCATCTGCCGGATATCTATTGTGTTTGAGAACATTCAGCAATGTACTATCAAAAATGGAAAATCGATTAAAACCAGGAGTAAATAAGGCATTTGGACTATTATTGGCAAGTAATTCATGGGCAAGCTGGCTACAAAAATTTTGTACCCTCATGAATGTGTAACCTGTTGATGCTTTGGTTTGACCACCTGCTGTGCCCACAAAGACAATACGTTTTTCATGGTGCATAGGCATGGGCACATCGGTCATGGGTATGGCACCTTTTTCCTGGTGGATTAGTGTATATTTACTTATTGCTAATTGCGAGTTGAGATATTTTTCGATTTCCTGATCATACACTTCATCCTCCAAAAGCTGTTCTGAAAATACTGTAAACTCCACTAATGCCCTATGTTTATTCATAGGCAATACATAAAAAAAGCGCGCTTCATTATGCTGGTCGATATGAAAATCCATAAAAACCGGCAGTTCTGGATTGAACTTTGGTTCTTGGGTTTCAATTACCAAACCTTTAAAGTGCTGCCATAAAAAGTGGTATCCTTTTGGAGTTGCGCCTTGCAACTTTCTTGGCAAGCTGCTAAAGACATACTCACATGCATAAGTCTCTTTAGATGTATGTACGATGGCTGCATTTTCCTTTACCTCAAGGTATTTGACAGCCGCATTTACAAAATGAAAATTTTCATATGATTTCAACTTTTCTAAGCAATGATTATAGAAATCAATGCTTCGGATCATTTTGTAGCGGTAAGGGCTCAGTGGCATATCACTACTATATCCTGCTGCTCGAAACATGGCATGATCCCATTGTCTATAAACAAGGTTCTCAAATTCCCCAACGCCAGCTTCCCAAAAGCACCAGGTACGATCATTGGTATTTTTTGAGGCGGGATCAATAAGAATTATTTTTTTTTGTGTTTTACCTGCCAGCCTATAGGCCAAACTAAGGCCGGCAAGTCCCATACCGGCGAATATGTAGTCAGTTGTTTCCATGAATTATTAATGAATACAAACTGAGGTATAATTGTTTTGCCTTATGGATGAACCTCATACACCAATTGTGAGCCTGATTTCCCTTTGATAGGTATATGATAGTACCGGCCGTATTTAAATAATCCGGCTGTTTTTGCGTAGAGATCTTCCGAGACTAAAAAAGAAGTAAGTAATTCGCGATTGGCCTCTTCAATTCTGTGTGCAACATTTACTGCATCACCGACAGCAGCCAATTTTTCCATGCCTTCGTAGCCCAGTGTGCTTATAATTACCTTGCCTGTATGGGCACCGAGACGCACTTTAAACTTTTCATTAATTTCCGGTTTCAACCCTTCACAAAATTCACCGAAATTCTTTACGATCTCGAGTCCGGAATTTACTGCATGCAGACGATGCTCACTGTCGTGATTCATGCCAAAAACAGACAAAATACCATCACCAAAATAATCGATAATATGTCCATTATTTTTTTTAATAATGCTGCCTGCGAAATTGTAATAATTTCTGAGCACATGTATGACGTTTTGGGGAAGATTTCTGGCCGTAAAAGAAGTGTAGCCCTGAAGATCAATAAAAAGTATGGTAGCAGTGATTTCTTCACCAATACTTTGCAAATCTACATGAGAAGCATGTTTTCCTTTTTCGGAGTTCAAACCCGGTAAATTTTCTGTCATATGGCTTGTCCTTAAAAAGCTGGTTGTTGGTTGGGTGTAAATATAAGAAGTTAATGTATATAGCAAAAAGCCCGGACATAAATGCCCGGGCTTAGCAGTGTTATTGATTTGTTATCAACCTCCTCTTCCCGCCTTCAATAACACCGATTACTTTGTAGCAACCAAACTAATATCTAAGGTAAAGTCATCATAAATCATTTTGTCTCCAAGTCCATCAAAAAATGAACCAGAGCCATAACGTACATCAAATTTCGAACGGTCTACCACAATTTTTGCATTGGCATGTACTTCTTTGCCTTTTACCGCTACAGTTGCTGGAAATTCGATTGATTGAGTTTTGCCTTTAATAGTAATATCGCCCTTAACTGTGTATTCAGCACCACTTTTTGGTGTAACACTGGTAATTACAAATGTTGCTTTTGGATGTTTTTCTACACCAAAAAAGTCATCTGATTTTAAGTGTCCTTCAAGTTTGGCTTTACTATCTGCATCGGTAATGTCATCATTTGAAATTGTACCCATGTTAATAGCGAATTTGCCGCCTGTAAGTTTGCCATTTTCTACCATAATGTCACCGTCTTGTAATTGAATGGTGCCATTGTGCTCTCCGGTTACTTTTTTGCCATGCCATTTGATTTCACTTTTTTTCACATCGGCGGTGTAGGTTTCATTCACGCCATTTGTAGCAAATGCTGTAAATGCGGCCATAAATAAAGCGGCAAATACTGAGGTAAATTTTACTGTTCTCATTTTGTTTTTATTTGATAGTTATAAAATAATTGGTTTAAATTTTCTGATAAATTTTATAGTAGGCATATGCCTAACTAAAATAACAAA
>DAIQNU010000089.1:0-11237 GCA_036788235.1 Cyclobacteriaceae bacterium | reverse complement strand
AACACTGTAAGCAATGCCTGAAAGTATGATACAAATAAAAAACACAGCGATTAGTGTGGAATAGGAGATGCCCTCTTGCAAGTAAACTTCAATCTTTTTACTGGGTTCCAGCATAAGAAAAGGTGCTATTGCAAACAATCCCAAAACAAATGGTATAAAATGGAGCATTAGCTTTCTGAAATCTGTTTTTGGCTGTGTAAGTAAAGTGGTATATATAAAAAGAAATGGACCGTGTAACAATGGCATCGGAATTTCAAGACCCAAAAGATGCGGAAACTGTAAATACTTTTGGCTAACAAATAAATAAAATAATGACAAATGTGCTCCAGTTACAAAAAGCCAGATTGCCAATATTTTGTCTGCGTTACTTTTTTTGTTTTTGGTCAATAAAATAAAGGCCAGAAAAAAGGTAATTGCTATTCCAATGGTGTAAATCATCAGCTTTGTTCAGAATTATAAGGTTTTTAGCTAAAAGCATCATATGGTAGTTTATATTTTGGGTCCACAAAAAACTCTTTTAACCTAATATGGCTCGAAAAATAAATAAACTTCTTAAAAAAAATTGCACCAAAATCATTTTAATATTTGGATATACTGTAACAAGACGATATAGTGGGCAAATGCGTAGATAGATTGTTAAATATTAAAAATCAGCAACCAAAATTCTTAATATCAAAGCAGTAATTTTAGCTGTTTTCATATTTAATAGCCTTTCTTTACAAATGGCCATTTTATCCACCACCACAGTCTTTGATACCATGGAAAAATTATTTCACCTATCGATGTTATGTCGGTTGTTAGTTTAACCTCCAATTCATTTTTAGTTTTATCTGTTAGTTCAATTTCTGTACTCAAAAATCCAACAGAGCTAAAGACTAATGTAATCTTCTTATCTGCTATTGTATTTTTTTTGATTTCAAGCTCAAATTTCCCAAGTTCATTGGTTACAGCACCTAAATAACTCCCCTTGACATTCACATTAACCATCGGAATAGGTTCGTTACTTTCATTAGTTACGGTGCCATAGAATTTTACCAATGAATCTTGTTTTAAATTTACCAATTCATTTTTTGCAATAACCTTATTAAGGTTGATCTTTGGAAATTCAAAACTTGTTTTGGTCATAAAGTTTTCAGCACTTTTAGCAGGGGTAATACTTGCAAAACCCAGTAAAAAGACAAAGAATGCCTTTGTGAATACTTTGTTAGTTTGATTGCGTAAAATAATTCTTCGGACTTGGCTTTGTGAAATGCGGCCACATAGTTTGCCCTTTTTCATCATGACCAGTTTGATTATTTCAGCGTTTGATTTAGTGGTTAAATCAACAACATTGTGCTCGCAGATTTTACAAAATCGCTCACAGCCATCCCCAGATAATGACTCCCATTTTACATTACAAGGATTTTTGATGTCCACACACTTTTTACTGTCTTTCATAATTTTATCTAACAGCAGTTAAAATACAATTTTATTTTTTACTTCTAGGGTTTCATCTAATACAATAAATTTCAATTAAATGAAAGTTCTTGTAATAGATCATATTTTTGGAAATGAAAAGCCAAAGTCTTGTAAACTTTCTGTTAAAAAATCAACTTCAAGCAATTCTGAAATAGTAGGATTGGAATGAGTAATTCAGAAGAAATATAAAAAAAGGCATAAATTTAATCGTCGTATCTGTAAAGGGTTTTTTTTGAAGTATTGTCAAGCAAAAAATATTACTTGAGTAAAAAATACAAACAAACTATTTCTGGAGGCTGACTGTTACTTTAACTTTTATAATGTGGGCAAATCATAACCTGCCGACATTGCATCAGACTTTCTTCTACCGGATTTTATGTAAAAATGCATCATGCTCCCAGTATTCTTTCCACTAGTAGCATGATGCATTATATCGGACAAATACACTTGCTTAGTTGCCAAACTTGCCTTTCAGCATATTTAGTTTCTCTTCAAAAGTCAACTCTTTTTCAACTTTTTCAGATTTTGCCGGTTCTGATTTTCCACCTGAGGGCTTATTCATTTTGGAATTACTAGGCCTTAGTTTGTTTTTTTGAGCCGACGTTTCCTGGCTTTTATCCGCATCTCGACTGCTTTTTCTTGGTGCAGTACCAAAAGGATCAGATTTCATTGACAGACTTATTCTTTTGCGAGGAATATCTACTTCGAGTATAGTTACCATTACCTGCTGTTGTACTTTGATCACCTCGGCGGGGTTTTGCACAAATTTATCGGCCAGATGACTAAGGTGAACCAGACCGTCTTGATGCACCCCAATATCAACAAAAGCTCCAAAATTGGTAATATTGGTTACCAAACCGGGCAACTTCATGCCTATGGTAAGGTCTGACATGGCATTTATGCCTTCAGCGAAGCTAAATGCTTCAAAAGATTCACGTGGGTCACGACCGGGCTTATCTAGCTCTTTCACTATATCTTGTAGTGTTGGCATACCAATGTTTCCAGACACATATTGCTTAAGATCTATGAGTTTGCGAAGGTCACTTTTAGACATGAGATCCGAGACGGATGCCTTCACATCATTGGCCATTTTCTCAACTATATGATAACTCTCAGGGTGTACAGCGCTTTGGTCAAGTGGGTTGTCTGATTCGCGAATGCGTAAAAATCCGGCAGCTTGTTCAAAAGCTTTGTCTCCCAGTCTTGGCACATTGTGCAATGCCGCACGATTTTTAAAAGGGCCATGCTCATTGCGATACTCTACAATATTTTTGGCTAGTGAAGGCCCCAAACCTGATACATAAGAGAGGATTTCTTTTGAGGCAGTATTGAGCTCAACGCCTACTGCATTTACACAGCTTATTACCGTATCGTCCAGTCCGGTTTTTAATTGAGCTTGTTCTACATCGTGCTGGTATTGTCCGACTCCTATCGATTTGGGATCAATTTTTACCAATTCTGCCAATGGATCCATAAGTCTACGGCCTATTGACACCGCACCTCGAACCGTTACATCGTAATCTGCAAATTCTTCCCGAGCTGTTGCCGAGGCTGAATAAACCGAAGCGCCGCTTTCGTTTACCATTACTACCTGAATACTGGATGGCAAACCAATGGATTTTACAAAGTTTTCTGTTTCGCGGCTGGCAGTACCGTTGCCAATGGCAATGGCTTGTATATCATATTTCTCTACCAAATTCAATATTGAAATACGTGACTCGGCGGTACGTCGCTGTGGCTCATTTGGAAAAATGGCCTCGTGATGCAGCAATTTCCCTTCACGATTGAGGCATACAAGCTTGCAGCCGGTGCGAAAACCCGGGTCGATGGCCATTACATTCTTTTGTCCCATAGGTGCCGAGAGCAGCAGTTGCCTTAAATTATCCTTAAATACCTTAATGGCCTCTTCATCAGCGGTCTTTTTGGTAGCCAATCGCACTTCCGTTTCCATAGAAGGCTTTAATAATCGCTTATAAGCATCAGCAATGGCCAGCTTTACTTGTTCGGCACAAGCATTCGAGGCACTAATATATTCTGACTCCATCAAAACGATGGCGCTGTCTTCGTCAGGAGCTATATCAAGACTCAAGATCATTTCCTTTTCGCCCCTGCGCATGGCCAATAACCTGTGTGATGGCACTTTATTGATGGGCTCGTCCCATTCAAAATAGTCCTTATATTTTACGCCTTCTTCTTCTTTGCCTTTTATTACTTTAGATCGAATTATGCCGTCTTTCATAAAAAGCTCACGCATAGCTGCTCTTACTGTGGCATTTTCATTGATCATTTCGGCAATTATATCACGGGCACCCTGTAAGGCTTCCTGAACATCTTTAACCTCTTTTTCTTCATCTATAAAGCTGGCTGCTAAAACTTCAGGATCTTTATTGTGTTGCTCTAGAATGAGCAATGCCAATGGCTCCAATCCTTTTTCACGGGCTACAGATGCTTTTGTTTTCCGCTTGGGCTTATAGGGCAAATATATGTCTTCAATGGCTGACATAGTTTCGGCAGCTTCAAGCATGGCCTGCAATTCAGGCGTGAGTTTACCCTGTTCTTCAATAGATTTAATAATAGCTTCGCGTCTTTTTTGCAGGTCTCTTAGTTGTCCAATTCTATCCCGAATGTTTTCAATTTGCACTTCATCCATGCCACCTGTCAACTCTTTTCTATACCTGGATATAAAGGGAATTGTAGCACCTTCATCAAGTAAGGTAATGGTTGCTACCACCTGCTTTACACTCAGACTAAGTTCTTGTGCAATTTTTTTAACAAATACTTCCTCCATCTAAACTTTATGATTAATAACCTAATGATATTTGTATCCAGACTTTGATATCAAAGCGGGTATCAAAAGTAGCAGTTTGAAAAGTAAATCGCCTATAATATGAAAAAGAAAAAAACCTTGAAGCGTGAATTAATTGAATGGGGGGCAATATTGAGCATTTTTGCCGTTTTATTTTTCACTGGTTTACATACGGTAGTGATAGGCAATGTGCAACGAATTGTACTTGCCACAGGTATCATGCAACCTTCGTTAAAAACTGAAAGTGAAGAGCCAGCATCGTATAAAATGCTTTTGAGAGATGCCTCCGGAAATATTACAGATTTTGACAGCTTCAAAGGCAAGGTGATTTTTATGAATTTCTGGGCTACATGGTGCCCTCCTTGTATTGCCGAAATGCCAGACATACAGTCATTGTACGATGAAGTAAATAACGATAATATAGCTTTTGTGATGATTTCTGTGGATGAGCAGCCAGAAAAAGCATTTACCTTTGCTGATAAAAAGTCCTATACTTTTCCAGTTTATTCTCTACATAGTGAATTGCCTTCAGTGTACCATAGCAGATCCATTCCAACTACATTTGTTATCAGTAAAAATGGACAAATCGTGAGCAGAAGAGAAGGCATGGCCAAGTACAATACCAAAAAATTCAAAAAGTTTTTAGCTTATTTAAATGAACCGTAGAAACAAGTTAGGAACGATTTGCTTTCCAAATATCTATTAATTGACTTGCGGTATTTTCCAGATCTTTTGCTGTATTGCGCATTGCTTCTTCCAGACTTTTGGTGCCATCATTAATCGGCAATACAGTATCAAAGACCGATCCTAGCTGATCCTCATCTTCAATTTTCCCTGCCAATGCTATGGTCGGGACATTGTACTTTTTTGCCAACTTCGCCACCCTCACTGGGGCTTTTCCAGACAAAGTTTGACTATCAATTTTTCCTTCTCCAGTGATCAGTAAATCAGCCTTCGCTAAGTATTCTTCTATGCCACATTGGTGTAATAAAAAATCAGAGCCATTTACGATACCACTTTTTCCTAAAGCCATTAGCATATAAGCTATGCCTCCCGCTGCACCGCCATGTGGCACCATTGACAAACGCTTTTTTGTTTTTTCTACAATTAGCGCATCTAATTTTGCAAACTGCCTTTCAAGTCTTTTAATAGTTTTATGATCAGCACCCTTTTGAGGTCCAAAAACCGGTGCCGCTCCCTTTGGTCCTATTAATGGGTTTTCAACATCACATAGCAGTGTGAATTTAATTTGTCTAAATCTTCTATCTAGCTTCGAAAAATCCAGATCTGTGATCTGCACCAATGGATTTGAAGTAGTCCCAAGTGGCAGACCATCGGCTCCAGTGATCACTGCACCCAAAGCTTGCAACATGCCAAGTCCTGCATCTACCGTGGCCGACCCACCCAAACCCAGAATAATCTCATCTACACCCAGGTCGATTGCTCCAAGTATCATTTCGCCCAAACCATAGCTCGATGCCTTTTCTACATTCAGTTCTTTTTTTACCAAATGCCTAATGCCCACAGCTTCAGCCATTTCTATTACTGCAACATTCCTAGGAAGTATGGCAATGGAGGCTACTAAGGGTCGTCCTAAAGCATCATGTACCTCCATTGTTTCAATTTTACCCGCAAAATAATGATTCCACACCAAAAGGGTACCGTCACCACCATCAGCAATAGGGAAAACCTTACAATTGATGTTTTTGTCTGTTTTAAGCAATCCTGAAGTGATGGCATTGGCTACTTCCAGTGAATTTAAACTGCCTTTAAAAGCATTGGGTGCTACGATGATCATCATATTTTTTTGTATTTTTATTCGCTATTCAATTAACTAAATATTTTAAATCCAATTGATGGTAGGTAAGAATAATAATTATTAAACTAAAATAGCTGAAGTGGTTTGCATTTAATTGAACCGCTTAGTACTTTTGCATCCTGAATTTTGATTAAGATAATTAAATAATAATGGCAAATCATAAATCGGCATTAAAGAGAATTAGAGCCAACGAAGCCAAAAGGCTAAGAAACCGATACCAGCTCAAGACAACCAGAACGTTTGTAAAGCGCTTAAAGGCTCTTACAGATAAAGAAGAAGCCCTTGAACTGTATAAGAAAGTATCGAGCATGCTTGATAAGCTTGCAAAAAAGAATATTATTCATAAGAATAATGCTTCTAACAAAAAATCGAAATTACAAAAGCTGGTTAACAGCCTTGGATAAACAAATTGCAAAAAAATTCATTTAAAAAAACCTGCCAAAATAAGGCGGGTTTTTTTATTTTTGGCAGGATCAGAATGCTTTAACCTGAGCATTCATTTTTTACATCCTAAATCAAGCCAATTGTGGAAAGCAATTCATACAACCTCAATATATTAAGCTGGGCTGAAGAAGACCGACCAAGAGAGAAACTCCTACTTAAAGGCAAATCTGCATTGAGTGATGCTGAACTTATGGCCATATTGTTGGGCTCCGGCACTAAATCACTCAGCGCAGTTGATCTTGCAAAAATCATTTTAAAAAAAGCCAATAACGATTTAAATGCATTGGCATCGCTTAGCATCAACGAGCTGACTTCAATAAAGGGAATCGGAAGTGCAAAAGCTATCACCATTGTAAGTGCTCTTGAACTAGGAAGGCGCAGAAAAGACAGTGCCTGGACAAAAAAACCTATTATCAAAAGCTCTGCTGATGTATATGAATACATGAAACCAGAAATGCTTGACCTACCCATTGAACAATTTTGGGTGCTTTTTTTGAACAGAGCCAATATGGTTATCAAAAAGGACCACATCAGTACCGGAGGAATCACAGGTACGGTGGCCGATCCAAAAGTAATTTTTAAAAAAGCCATGGAAGCCCATGCCACCTCCATGATTTTGACCCACAATCATCCTTCAGGTCAAACCAAACCAAGCGAATTTGACATTAGGCTTACGAAAAAATTAAAAGAAGGCGGTGCTTTGCTGGATGTGCCCATTGTTGATCACATTATCTTTGCTAACGAATCCTATTTCAGTTTTGCAGATGAAGGACTCATCTAAGATAATCAAAGTAGATAGGCTATCATTGGGAAAAATGAATTTGGTATATTTGAGAAGATAAGAATGACACTAAGTCCTAAAATTGACCTCAATTGAAGTAAAAAGCTTTTATGAAATCACGAATAAACAATCAAAACATTTTTGTGCTAATTATAGGAATAGCTGTAGTGATTATTATGGTGTATACCATGCTTGGTGTAACCACAGTCAGCGATGAACAATATATCACTCAGGTAGAAAAAGACCGGAAGGAAAAAAACGCAATGTTCAAAAACGGTTCAGAGTCACCTTTGGAGGAACAACATAAGGCACAGTTTCAAGCACTATCCTATTTCGATGTAGATACAAAACTGAGAGTACTAGCAGATTTTAAGCCCATTCAACCTAGAGAATATTTATTTATCGAAATAACAGACGGCTCCCAGCGTAAATATGAAAAGTCAGGATATGCTCAGTTTGAAATAGAAGGAGAGATGCAGAGATTATTAGTTTTGAAGTCAACTGATACCGAAGAAAAACATCTTTTCATTCCTTTCTATGACGAAACAAGCGCCCTAAGCACATATGGTGGTGGTAGATATGTTGAGCCTCAACTTTTAAGTAATGGAAAGATAGAAATTGACTTCAACATGGCTTACAATCCATATTGTGCTTATAATCACACTTTTCGTTGTCCTATCCCGCCTAAAGAGAATAAAATCACTGTGAAAATAAATGCCGGTGAAAAAAAATTCGATTTTCCAGACTAAACTGATGCTACCAAAGCCTAATTAATTATTTTTGCCCTTTGTAACTACCTGTATCATTATATGGTGTTGAAAGAATTTTCCATCCTCCTTTTTGATTAGGGTTGGTTTTTTGAAAGAATTGATACTAAGAAATGCTTTGAACCATGGCCGCGACATAAAAGAAGCCATGGTTTTTATTAATTAAATACATGAAAAAATGAAAATATCAATTAGCTGGTTGAGGGATTTTATTGAAATACCCGAACCAGCCGCAGAAACCGGTGAATTACTTACCCGGTCGGGTCTGGAAGTGGAAGGAATTGAAACTATTGAGCAAATCGCTGGTGGTCTTGCTGGAGTTGTTGTAGGTGAAGTGATAGAATGCAGACCGCACCCCAACGCCGATAAGCTATCTATAACTAAAGTAGATACAGGAAGAGAAGAATTACATCCGATCGTATGTGGTGCACCAAATGTAGCCCAAGGCCAAAAAGTATTGGTGGCACTTTCGGGTGCTACCTTGTATCCCATTGGTGGAGAGTCCTTTACTATAAAGAAAGCCAAAATAAGAGGTGAAGTATCAGAAGGCATGATATGCGCCGAAGATGAATTGGGCTTAGGAAAAAGCCATGAGGGCATTATGGTGCTCTCGACAGATTTGCCAAATGGCACACCTGCTTCAACTTACCTTAATCTCGAAAATGATGAAGTACTGGAAATAGGTCTTACACCCAACCGTGCAGATGCCGCCTCCCATCTGGGGGTAGCTCGTGATCTCTGTGCCCTTTACAGAAGACCTGTAAGGCTTCCTGATGTTTCTGCTTTTGCCATAGATAAAATTGAGCAGCCTGTTGAGGTTAAAGTTGAAAATACAGAAGCTTGTCCCAGATATGCGGGACTTACACTAAGAGGGTTAAAGGTGTCAGAATCGCCGGATTGGCTTAAAAAACGCTTATTGGCTATAGGGCAATCTCCTATCAACAACATTGTTGACATTACTAATTATGTATTACACGAATTAGGCCAACCCCTGCATGCTTTCGATGCTGATAAAATTGCTGGTAATCAGGTAATCGTAAAAACGCTGGAAGGAGGTACTGCTTTTACTACCTTAGACGAAAAAGAACGTAAACTCAGCCCAACCGATCTCATGATCTGCGATGCTGAAAAAGGAATGTGTATTGCTGGTGTTTTTGGAGGTATAAATTCCGGTGTATCGGACAGTACAAGCTCCATTTTTCTGGAAAGTGCTTATTTCTCTCCAGATAGCATTAGAAAAACATCCCTTCATCATGGCTTGAAAACTGATGCATCATTTCGTTTTGAGCGTGGTACCGATCCGAATATGCCTGTATTAGCGCTCAAAAGAGCTGCACTTATGCTCAAGGAAATTGCAGGTGGCTATATAGCATCTGAGATAGTCGACATCTATCCAAAACGCATTGAGCATTTTGTTGTAAAGGTTACATATAAAAATGTAAACAGACTAATTGGTAAAGTTTTACCTAAGGAGCTCATTCTGGATATTTTACGCAGACTCGAAATTGAAATTACAAACGAATCCAATGAAGGTTTTACAGCGATAGTACCGCCATACAAAGTAGACATTACCCGCGAAGCTGACATAATTGAGGAAATCCTCAGAATATATGGTTATGACAATATTGAGCTTTCAGACAGGTTATCCAGCGATTTTCTAGCAAATTTCCCTGAGAAAGATCTTAACAAAGCGCAAATAAAATTTTCGGAAATACTTGCTGCCAATGGGTACTTTGAAATTCTAACAAACTCGCTTACCCGACCGGCTTATGCAGAAAAAATTGCAGCCTTTAAGCCGGAGGAAAATGTTCAGATTCTCAATAAACTGAGCGAAGAACTGGGGGTGATGCGTCAAAGCCTAATTTTCACTGGTATTGAAGTTGTAGCGCATAATATCAACAGAAAGCAAAAAAATCTGAAACTTTTTGAGTTTGGAAGGAGCTATAAGAAAACAGCTGATGGCTACACCGAAAAAAACGACCTCGCCATTTGGTTGACCGGAAATAGTGAAGCCGACAATTGGATTAACCCTCCAAAAAAATCAAGCTTCCATGATTTGTATGCAGTGGTATTAAAAGTGGTGGGTAAATTTTTAAATGAAGATTTTGATAGCCTTCCATTGAGCGACGAAGTATTTTCATATGGATTAAAATTAGAACATAAGGGTCGATCTTTTGCAAAATTAGGGCGACTTAAAAAAGAGATTACACGAATTGCTGATATTGAGCAAGAAGTTTTTTATGCAGAAGTAGATTTTGAAGGTTTGCACAAAGAAGTAAACCTGCCATTTAAGTTTAGAGAAATATCTAAGTTTCCGGAAGTCTACAGAGACCTTTCATTGGTGATTGATAAAAAAGTGACTTTTGAAGAAATAAAAAAAATCACACGTCAAAAAGAGTTTAGATTGTTGAGAAAAGTCAATGTTTTTGACTACTACGAAGGGGATAAAATAGATGCTGACAAAAAAGCCTATGCAATGAGTTTCACTTTGCAAGACGAAGAAAAGACACTGACTGATAAAGTAATAGACAAAACCATGCAACAATTAATGCAGGCTTTTGAGCGAAATTTGGGAGCAGTTATTCGAAAATAATGCGAAGCACACTTTTTTTACTACATGCAATAAAACTGTGTAAAATAGTTTTGTTTCTAAGATTAGTAGAAATAATTTGTGCTGTTATTGCGAAGTAGAAAAAAAACCAACCGCAATTGAATTAAAATTGCGTAATAAGCGTATAAAATCAGCTAACAAATATCGGTGATCGCATCCGGTTTATATTAAAGATTGCATGAAAAGAGACAGGTTAAACACTGAATTACAGGCTTTAGAGCGGAGAATAAGGATGTTGCTGAGCGAACTGAACAGCCTCAATAATGATTTATCATCCCTAAAAAATGAAAACCTGGAATTGCGCAGCGTAATCAATGCCAAAGATGCACAAATTGCCGATTTTCAAAATAAAAATAATATTAGTACTATTGTAGATGGTATTTCAACAGGAGACGTACAGGTTTCTGAGGTGAAAGAAAAACTGAATGATTATATAAAGGAAATTGATAAATGCATTAAATACCTAAATCATTAATCGGTATCATGATGATTTCCTTATGAAAGAACTTTCGATAAAAATTAAAATAGCTGATAGGGAATACCCTATGAAA
>DAIQNU010000088.1:0-11239 GCA_036788235.1 Cyclobacteriaceae bacterium | reverse complement strand
ATGCCTTTCAAAGCAACCTCACTTCTATGCTGGCTTTTTATGCTTATATCATTATAGGTCTTGATTACGATAGTTTTTCTGAATATGGTGGTACTCCGTATTACACAAAAGCATTAGAAATAGTCAACCTGGCGCAAACAAGTGGCCTGCCAGGCTGGCAACAGTTCGATAGCAACAGAAACCGGTATTGGCTTACACAAAACCTGATAGATGCACAAATGGAGCCCCTACGCCAAGGCATTTATCGATACCACAGGCATGGTCTTGATGTCTTTTTAGAAAAACCTCAGGAAGCTCGCAAAGAAGTCATGAACTTGTTTCAATCAATCAGAACTGTAAACCGACAGAGACCCAATTCCATTTTGGTGATATCATTTTTTGATGCTAAAGCCAGCGAAATAATAAATATTTTTAAAGAAGGAGATATGGCAGTACGCCGAGAAGCTTTTACTATTCTTTCAGAAGTAAATCCTATTAATACTGAGCGGTACAGGGCAATTGTGGGAAATTGATTTAATTTTTCTTTAAAACCCAGCAGACTTGTATATTTCAGGCTTCAAAGCAAAATCTAATTTGCAAATGTGCCGGCTTGTAAATAATCTATTCCTATATGATCAAGCAACTTAAGATAAGCAATTATGCCTTAATCAAAGACTTAGAAATGCATCCGCATCAAGGACTTAACACTATTACTGGTGAAACAGGCGCAGGTAAGTCAATCATGCTAGGTGCTGTAGGTTTGTTGTTGGGCAATCGAGCCGATACCAAAGCATTGCTCAATGCTGAGGAAAAATGTATTGTGGAGGGCATTTTTGCGATTAAAGTGCAGCAACTTCAATCGCTTTTTGACAGCAACGAATTGGATTACGCAGATGAAACTATTTTGCGACGTGAAATAAGTCCAAATGGTAAATCGCGTGCTTTTATCAACGATACCCCCGTAACCCTGGATGTAATGCGAGATATCGGCAGTCGATTAGTCGATATTCATTCGCAAAGTGACACCCTTTTGCTTTCATCTTCGAATTTTCAGCTCGATGTTATCGATGCTTATGCCGGAAATCAACAGATTGTGCATGAATTTGGCATCTCGTACAAACAATATAAAACTGCAGAAAAAGCCTACAATGATTTAAACACCCAAATACAAGAAATACGTAGGGAGGCTGATTATAATACTTTTCTCTATGAGGAACTTTATAAAGCTGCATTTTCGCCTGATGAACAAGAGCTACTTGAAGAAGAATTGCGGCTAATGGAACATGCAGAGGAAATCAAGAAAAAACTTGAAGAGTCATTGCAAATACTGCAGGAAGATGAATTGAAAGCCGTTATTCCGCATTTGCAAATTGTGCGTCGCAATCTTGAATCACTTAGTCACCTTTCAGCAGGATTTGGAGAATTGGCCGCCCGGGTAGAAAGTTGCTGGATAGAGTTACGCGATATCGGCGATGAATTGCGCGATGAATTTATAAAAGTAGAGTTTGACCCGACCAGAGCGGAAATTCTCAACGAAAGGTTGAGTTTAATTTACAAACTCGAACAGAAACATGGTGTACAAAGTCTTCCTGAGTTATTGGCTATTCAGGCTGACCTTTTGTCAAAAGTACAGCGTATAGAAAACCTGGACACAGAACTCGAAGAATCAAAATCCAAATTGAATGCTATAGCAAAAGATCTGGAGGAAAAGGCTGAGAAACTCAGTATTGCCAGAACACAATCCTTTCAGCCCTTTTGCCAACAACTCGAAGCACTGTTAAGAGATTTGGGTATGCCCTATGCAACCTTTTCAGTTACTTCGACAACCACAGCTCCTACAACACGGGGCGTCGACGATCTAAGGTTTATGTTTAGTGCCAACCGGGGTATAAGACAAGAAGAGCTGCGCAATGTTGCCTCAGGGGGTGAATTTTCGAGGCTCATGTTTGCTATCAAATACATACTTGCCGAAAAAACCGCTATGCCAACCATAATTTTTGATGAAATCGACACTGGTATTAGCGGTGAGGTTGCCTTGCAAATGGTGCGTATGATGGCGGCCATGGCGGCCTTTCATCAGGTAGTAGTGATTACCCACTTACCGCAAATAGCAGCTTGGGGACAGAAGCACTTTTTTGTGTACAAAGATGAGAGCGCCGGAGCTTCTGTGAGTAGAATGCGCAGCCTTGATGGAGAAACCAGGGAAATTGAAATAGCAAAGATGATTGGTGGTAATCAACCAAGTGCCAGTGCCTTGGCCAATGCTAAAGAACTGTTACTAGCCCGACAAACCAAAGCATAATATTTACAATCGCTTTTAATAGAAGATCTTAAGGTGTAAATTTGTGCTGTACAGGTTTATACCTGCGTTGAATTTTTTTATTTATTAAAATATATAAATCATGGCTAAAATTGGTATTTTTTACGGATCAACAGAAGGTAATACAGAGCGCGTTGCCGAAATGATTCAGCAAGAACTTGGCAGTGGCAATGCCGAAGTTTTTAATGTTGACTCGGCCACAGCCGAAGATGTACAAAGTTATGAAAACATAATTTTTGGTGCCTCAACATGGGAAATAGGCGAGCTTCAGGAAGATTGGGAATCATTTATTGATGTTTTGGACGATGTAGACTTTGCAGGAAAAAAAGTCGCTTTTTTTGGCACAGGTGATGCCGATGGTTATCCAGATACTTTCGTTGATGCCATTGGCATTATCTACGAAAAAATTGAAAATTCCGGAGCTACATTTGTAGGTAAGGTAGCCACCGATGATTATACCTATGATGTGTCGAGAGGTGAAATTGATGGTGTATTTATTGGCCTCCCAATAGATGAAGACAATGAACCTGATAAGACTGCTGGCCGGGTTAAAAAATGGGTTGCCAAACTAAGAGAAGAGTTTTAGTATAAAAGATAATTCAAACATTTAAAAAGAGAACCCCGGTTCTCTTTTTTTCTACCATAAAGTAAGGAAAGCAAAGCATTCTGAGCCTACAGATCGCCAAAAAAGTCGTAATATTCTTTTGCCGTGGTTACGCCAACGGCCAACCACCTTTAGTGAAGACCCTTCGCCGTGGTTACGCCAACGGCCAACCACCTTTAGTGAACTTTACAGATTAAAATGTATGCTTTTTTTATTGAGTAGATACAATATTTTAACAAAATAGATGGAAATATGTAGCAGGACGCTACTTTATAGTAGGTACAAGTGGACCTTGTACCAGACGACTGTGAAGCTATTGATAGAATTGGTTTATATAGACCAATTTGATGTTGTGTGCTAAGGTGTAGCGGGACGCTACTTGTCTTGGGTACAAGCGGACGCTTGCACCAGTAAAGGGTAAAAGTCTGCGCCGTGGTTGCGCCAACGGCCAACCACCTTTTAATAGGTTAAATACGCTTTAGACGAATTCTGAATTTTTATTAATTCTTTACCTCTTTACTAAAAGAATCATCTTGAGATATTTTGCCCAATCCACTTACATTTCTTGTTACAAGCTTAGGATTCCCTCCATATTTAATTCCACCTATTCCATTTACTGAAGCCTCGAGCTCATTGGTGACATAAATTTCAGCGCCGCCTATTCCATTCAAAGAAATACGGCACGTTTCACTTTCAAGCTTTGAAGCTTGCAAAGCACCTGCACCACTAAGTATCAGATTTTGGCTATTAACTTTGCCAGACAATTTTACAATACCGGCGCCGGACAAAATCACTTCAAGTTCGTCTGCATCAATTTCAAGATTTATACCTCCTGAACCAGACAAGTCAATCAGGAGCTTATCAGTTCGCAAAATTCCGTCATGCTCAATTACCGATGCACCCATCGAAAATATTTTATTGACTTCTTTATAAAAAACATTGATGTGCACACCGCGCACACTATTGATTTTATGGACATTATTAATAGACAATTTTTTATCTTGAACTTCTACGTTTATATAGGGAATCAAATTTTCATCCGTTTCTACTACCACCATATTTTTTTCTCCGGCAATTAATCTCAATGTGTAGTTGCCACCGATTCTTAACACATTAAAATCATCGATTTGATAATCCTCGGAAGTTATATTTCCATTACCCTTTTTAGTTCCTGGCCCAAGGTGACAGGAACTAAATAAGATTGAAATGATTAAAAAGCTGAAAAAAGGTTGAAATCTGCTAGTATTCATTATGTTCGAGTATAAATTTTATTTTTTGATTCGTCTAACAAATGATTTGAATATTTGATTATACGACAAATAGAGACAATAATTTAAAATGCGGAAGTTTTATTCACCATATTCGTGTGTTTAATTGTGAATGTCTGTGGCTTGGTTTAATTTTGCCATTTATTTTTTAATAAACTGATAATGCAAAAGGATACAAAAGTTTTTGAACTTATTAAAAAAGAGCAGGAACGTCAAGAGCATGGCATAGAATTAATTGCCTCAGAAAATTTCGTTTCTAAGCAAGTAATGGAAGCTATGGGCTCTGTATTGACCAATAAATATGCAGAGGGATTGCCAGGCAAGCGCTATTATGGCGGTTGCGAGGTAGTTGACGAAGTAGAAAATTTAGCAATCGAACGTATAAAAGAACTTTTTGGAGCTGGTTGGGCCAACGTACAACCGCACTCAGGAGCCCAGGCCAATGCCGCCGTTATGCTGGCAGTACTGAATCCGGGAGATAAAATATTGGGTTTTAACCTGGCGCATGGTGGTCACCTAACCCACGGATCGCCTGTGAATTTCTCCGGAAAGCTTTATGATGCACATTTTTATGGTGTAGAAAGAGAAACGGGTGTCATTGATTATGACGTAGTAGCCGAAAAAGCCAGAAAAGAAAATCCAAAATTGATTATTTGTGGTGCTTCTGCCTACAGTCGCGAGTGGGATTATGCACGCCTCAGAGATATCGCTGATGAAATTGGCGCATTGCTCCTGGCAGACATTGCTCACCCCGCAGGACTCATAGCACGTGGCTTACTCAATGATCCGTTGGAGTATTGTGATATTGTGACTACCACAACTCACAAAACATTGCGAGGCCCCAGAGGAGGGTTGATCATGATGCGCGAAGATTTTGAAAACCCTATGGGAATAACCAATGCCAAAGGTGAATTGAGAAAAATGACAGCTTTGCTAGACTCAGCTGTTTTCCCGGGCACTCAGGGTGGACCGTTGGAACATGTAATTGCTTCCAAAGCTGTGGCTTTTGGTGAGGCACTGAGCGATGAGTTTTTCGACTATGCGGTACAAGTAAAGAAAAATGCCGAAGTGATGGCTCAATCTTTTTTAGATAAAGGCTATCATATTATTTCAGGAGGCACTGACAACCACCTGATGTTGATAGATCTGCGCCCCAAATATCCTAACCTCACCGGTAAGGTTGCTGAGGAGTCTTTGATAAAAGCTGATATTACCATTAATAAAAATATGGTTCCTTTTGACGATCGTTCGCCGTTTGTTACTTCAGGTATCAGGGTTGGTACTGCTGCCATGACAACCAGAAATATGAAGGAAGCCGACATGCAAAAAATAGTTGAATTAGTAGATACAGCCTTGGCAAACCACGATAACGAACCAAAGCTTAAGGCCATTAAGGCTGAAGTAAATGCGTGGATGAAAGAATTTCCATTGTACGTTTAAATGCATTGCTAAGTGAGGGAGGAAGATTATTATCTAGAGGAAGAAGTTGGCAGTCATAAACCTGCTATTGAAAAGGAAATGTCATTCCTCGATCATCTCGAGGAGCTTAGATGGCATATAGTTCGGTCTGTGGCTTCAATTGGTGTTTTTACCGTTATAGCCTTTATGTCCAAGGATTTTATCTTTGGAAAGTTGATTCTAGGCCCCTCCAAAGCAGATTTTTGGACATACCGCATGCTTTGTAAACTGAGTCAAATGAGTGGCTCAGATTATTTTTGTATGGATTCTTTGCCTTTTATAATTCAAAACAGGCAAATGACTGCCCAGTTTACCATGCACATTACCTCCTCTATTGTAGCTGGGTTGATTTGTGCATTTCCATATGCTTTTTGGGAAATATGGCGCTTTGTGAGTCCGGGGCTATACGATAACGAAAGAAATATTAGTCGCGGTGCTGTTTTTTTTGTTACGATACTGTTTGCTACCGGTGTGCTATTCGGTTATTATATGGTTGCTCCGTTGTCGATTAGATTTTTATCACATTATCAGCTCGACCCCAGTATACTTAATGAAATAGATCTCACCTCTTATGTTAGTACAGTGATTATGATGGTAATGGCCTGTGCAATTATGTTCCAATTGCCTATCGTGATCTTTTTCCTTACAAAAATTGGTGTTGTCACGCCGCCTTTTTTGAGAACTTACCGAAAGCATGCTATTGTGATAATGCTTGTCGTTTCAGCTATTCTTACTCCACCGGACATCATATCTCAATTGTTGTTGTGTATCCCACTAATATTTTTGTATGAGCTTAGTATTATACTCTCGGCTATGGTGGTACGTGCAGAGCGAAAAAGGTTGAAAGCCTAAGTGTTTTTCTGAAAAATAAAAACCCTTTTATCATCGCTATGAATCAAATTATAGTTGAATCTTTCAGCTATATAATCCATAGTATGCCTATTATAAAAAGCCACATGTGAAATATCTCGCGCATAATACCAGGTCGAGAATCTGTTGATATCTGTCCATAGTTCAGTCATTATAATCAGATAGCCTTCATTTTTAAGTAATGCATCTATTACTTGTAATTCTTTGCCAGGATTAAAAAAATGTTCGAAGCATTCCGTAGAAAATATAAAGTCATACTGATAGTCGGTAACCAAATCAGGGAAAAAGTATGGGTCGAAATATGCACAACTAATACCTGCTTGCTTTAGAATTGATACCAACACAGGCTCAGGGCCACATCCATAATCAAGCCCCTGCATTCCTTGTTGCAACCAGGACAAAGCCGGTTGTATGGCCAAATTCAAAAAATCTACATAGCCCGTATTTTGCAAACTATTGTTGTGGCTTAAGTATCTTTCCCTTTCTTCATCAGCAGTGGGCAGATGTTGTTCTAAAGTAAAAATCAACGAGCATCGTTCGCACAAACAATGCTGACGCCTATCCGTACTTATGATGTTGCATTGAACTTCGCTTGATTGACACAATCTACATGGCTGTTTCATAGAAAGTATTAGATTCCAATTCTTATCTACAAACCTATTAAAGTTTGTTTAGAGCACTTCACTATTGGAAATATAACCTTATAAGTACACCCTTACTACAATTTATCTATGTAAAATAGTATAGCCATGGTATAATTAATAAATTGAGGCAGGACTATTAATATAACAAGAATTATATGGTTCGCTAAAAATTTAATGGGTCTAATTATACCATTGATTTTGCTCAATTAAATTAAACTATCCAATTAAATATAAATTCTATGGACATCAATAAATATGCAATAAAAAGCAAAAAAGGCTTTAAGATTAAAGACTTTCCGACAGACGCACCGGAAGATTCAATTGAAAAAAAAGAATTGAAGTCGCAGATTAGTGAGGATATAGAATCTCTACAAAAACTTCAGGAATTGTTTTACGCTCATGGGCGTCATTCCTTATTGCTGATATTTCAGGCTATGGATGCTGCGGGTAAAGATGGCGCCATAAAGCACGTAATGAGTGGGATTAATCCTCAGGGCTGTCAGGTTTTTTCTTTTAAAACGCCTTCTGCAAAAGACTATTTGCATGACTTTCTTTGGCGGCATAATATGGCTCTACCCGAAAAAGGCCGAATTGGCATACATAATAGATCACATTACGAATTTGTGCTTGTATGCCGGGTGCATCCTGCCTATGTACTCAGCGAACAGATACCTGGTATTGAAACAGTAGATGACGTGAACAAAGACTTTTGGAATAAGCGCTACAAGCATATTAGAAATTTCGAAAAACAACTTTCTGACAATGGCACAGTGATTCTTAAGTTTTTTCTCAATGTATCGCAAGAAGAACAAAAGAAAAGACTACTTGACCGTATTGACAACCAGGAAAAAAATTGGAAGTTCTCTGCGGCCGATGTTCGCGAAAGGCAATTGTGGGAAAAATATATGGAAAACTACCAATTGGCCATTGAAAAGACTGCCCGGCCACATGCGCCATGGTTTGTGATACCCGCCGATGATAAATGGTATGCACGAGCAATGATTGCCCGTATTATAAAAGAAACCTTAGGTAAACTCGACATGCAATATCCTACACTGAGCCAAGAAGCACTGGAGGCTTTGGCTGATGCCCGGAAAGTACTTATGAAAAAATAAGACGCTTAAACAAGCATTGGCTCTTTGTGCATTCGAAGCTCCAAATCACTCATTATATTCATTAAATATATATAAGCATCATACGGCGATCGATAGGGACTAAAATAGCTGTGAATTTTGCCATCTGTATAGCCTTTGGTGCATATGTAATAATAATTATCTGAAACTTGAAGCTCTGCCCAATCGCTGATTAACTTCTTGTCCTCTGATTTTTTAATTTCCTGACCTAAGGTATAAATCCGTCTTATGGCCTCTGACTGCATGGCATTGCCACACCAAGCTGATAAATCACGCTCCTGATCGGCCCACGAAACAGGGTGTGTTACATCCAATGCACCTTTAATTTTGTATTTCTGTATAGCAATAGAGGGCGTCACAAATTTCAGTTTTTTAAACTTTGATATGCTTGAAACCAAACTTTCAATAAAGGCAAAAATGCCGCTTTCTCTTTTTTGATGCTCGCCAAGAACTTCCATATCTATAAATAAATTGACTAAATCACCATCTGCATGATAAAGCCAATTCATAAATTTATCTGGTGTTAACGGATAATCTTGCCAGTTTCTATCAGAAAACCTAAATGCAATGTCGTTGGAAAATGAATGGTTTCGAAGCAATACCTTTAAATCAGGAGTGGTAGCGCTTTTATAAATCACATTGGGGGATCTTCCATTCAAAACCTGGTCTGCTCCTTCGGTTAAAACCGCATCAAAACCCATTTCATGTAATACCGAAGGCAACATATTGTCATAAGCTAATTCAGTATTCCTAAATACCCGGGGTTGTTGACCAAATAGTTTATGTAATGCATTTCTATGCTTAATTACTTGTCTTTTAAACTCATCGCGATCATAAAAATAAGCTAAGGAATGATTGTAGGTTTCGGCTACAAGTTCAACGTTGTTTGATGCCGCTAGTTCGACGAAGAGATCCAGCACATCTGGCCGGAAACTTTTTAATTGATCGATGAGTGTCCCACAAATAGAAAGTGAAACCGAGAAAGTGCCAGGGTATTTTTTGAGCAGGCGTAGTAGAAGTCTGATCGTAGGGATATAGGATCGATCTGAGACCTGATTGATGATGCGACGATTGAGCTCATCATCAAAATAGTGGCTATTTTCGCCCATATCGAAAAATGTGAAAGGTCTAAAGCGCCTGGGCTGATGTGCATGTAAATAAAAGACCAATGATTTCATAATTGTGGGCGGTTAAGGTACTACATCATAATCACTATGCTTATTTAATTCATATTTCCCTTTAAGGATATTTTTACACGACGGCTAACTGCTTTTTTACATTCAAGATTTTTTGGTATGCTTTAAAAACCTTAGCAGCGGCATTTCCCCAATTCAAATCTGCCAATTCTGTTTGTGCCTCGGTTACCTTTTGCTGGTGCAGTTTATCATCTTTTAACAAACTTACAATATGGTCAGCCATCTTATCGACATCCCAAAAATCAGCACTAAGGGCACTGGTGAGCACTTCTGCAACACCCGACCGCTCAGAGAGTACCACCGGCACATTAAATTGAGCGGCTTCCAGAGCGGTAAGACCAAAAGGCTCGGAAATAGATGGCATGCAGTAAACATCTGTCATGGCCAATAATTCGTGCACCTTGTCTCTGGTAATAAACCCTGTAAAATGAATACGGTGCCCCAGTTGCTTAAAAGCACCATCTTCGATCATGAATTTAAGTTTATCGCCATTACCTGCTACAACAAATCGCACCTCTTTATAATCTTTATAAACTTTGTTGGCAATATTAAGAAAATATTCGGGTCCCTTTTGACCTGTTATTCTACCCAAAAAAAGCACCATTTTTTCAGGAAACTTTTTCTTGCGTTTGAATGCCTTTAGAGGCTCTATGCCATTGTGTACGGGTAGAAGTTTATCTTGTTTAAGGCCATAATGGTTGCTTAATATATTTCCTGTGTAATGACTTACCGGAATCACCAGGTCAGCCTGGTGTAGTGCATGACGCTCAAGATCAAAAACCCATCCTCGACTATCAGCGCCTGCACGGTCGTAGTCTAAAGAGTGCACATGCAATACCAAAGGCTTGCCGGTGCGTTTTTTTATATCGAGCCCTGCCAGATAAGTCATCCAGTCGTGAGCATGTATTATATCAAACTCAAGATCTTCTGCCAATTCCTGCACATATTTTGAGTACATAATAACCCGGTTGATCAACCCTTCGCCATATAGCTCTTCTTTTTCAAAAAGATTGGATTCCGATTCATTATCAATGATTTTCCCCAACCTTATTCTTTCGGTCACAACACTTGTATGGACTTCCTTAAGTATGTTTTTTTCAAAATAATAAGGATCAATTTCTATAGTTTGCTCTATGCTTCGCAAGGTAGCTGTAGGAATGGTTTTCTCGACCATCTTTGGTGATATCAAATTGTCAAGATCAATATTGTTCAGACCCAAAATATTGGTTTTCTCCATCAAGAATTTTGGATCGGTTTTGGGCAAAATGAGGGTAAGATCTACGAGTTTAGATAAATGCTTGCCAAGACCGTAGCAAGCAATACCCAAGCCGCCGCTGATTACCGGTGGGAATTCCCATCCTAGCATCAATACTTGAATTTTTTTCATAGGTAGGTTAGCAAAAAAGAAAAAAATAGAAACTATTTAATATTACAATTAACGCGAATCCATTATTTAGCTGATGTTACACAAACATATATACTTATCCTATTAGATACTGAATAAGTAGGTAAAAAGTTCTGTTTACTTGTGGAAAATAGTGTTTATTTTTGTAGAAAGAATGTATGGTGGGAACTAAAAACTTTTTTTTGCTTTACATGGTCGTTTGATCGGAAGTTACACAAATAAAAATTTATGGTCATAATTAAAAATTAAAAGCCGGTCGAAACCGGCTTTTAATTACAATCTTTAAATACCTAAGAGGTTAAATCAATTTCCAAGTTGTCCTTGGAGAGATGTGTTGAGTTCTTTCTCCCTTTCTGGTATTG
>DAIQNU010000087.1:0-11259 GCA_036788235.1 Cyclobacteriaceae bacterium | reverse complement strand
TATATTTAATTTTAGTTTTTGATGGTAAAAAACCTTGAATACAATTTCTATTTAGTTTCGTGGTTGCGAAGCCTCAGGATTCATTATTTCAATGGTATCGCTTGTAGATCTTGTCCGGCGATTTTCATCAGCCATTATTTGCTCCAGCCTTATGGTGGCCGGTCGTTTTATTTCTTCTAAGGGTGAGTATTCTATTACAGATTCCAGCGTCGCTTTTGCTTGAAAAGTTTCTCCTAATTCGATGTAGTTTTCGGCTATGAGTAAAAATGATTTACCAAGCCATAGAGGGTAAGTACCAAAGTTCCCATTTAAAGCATAGCACATCTCGATCGACTCGCGGTATTTACCATCTTTGTAAGCAATTTCTGCAAGATAATATTGTGATTCTGCTGCGTACTCGTCCTTGGCAGCGTTTATAGTTTTTTCAAAATATTGTTGCGCGCTATTTTTATTACCCTGCTTCATAGCCGACTTGCCCATATATAGTAAGGCAAATGTTTCAGCTCCGGCCACAACCTGGCCTTCATTTTGAATTTGCTGTGCAAAATAGGTTACCGAATCATACTTCTCCGTTTTGTAATAATTGTTGACCAATCCGACCCAGGCTTCATATTTATCGCGTCGCGAAACCGCCACTTGTGCATATTTATTGTACCAAAGAATTGCTGCCAGGTTATTGCCCATTTCTTCTTCAAGTTCGGCGATTCGTTGTACTACCCTATTGTATCTATTAAAACTGGGATAAGTCGAAAGCTCATAAAAGCCCTCCAATGCCTGACCAGTATGTTCTAGCCTGAAATAACTATCGGCAATAAAATAGCGGGCTTCCAATACCATAGAACTAGACGGGTATTGGTTGATAAACTTGAGGAAACTTCCAACAGCGGCATCGTACTTTTGCCCAAAATATAAGTTTCGGGCCGATTCAAACTCAATACTTTCGAGATCGGTGTCGCCGGGATTGGCTCTTCTAAATTGAGTCAAATGCTGTTCGAAATCTTCAGGTGTACCCATTGAAGACAAAGTCTGTTGCAAACCCAGTAAGGCATTTTTTGCAACAGGATGGGCTGGATAGTTCTCAAGTATATTTTTATAATCTTCTGCTGCAGGTTTGTAATTATTGAGGTTGGCATTGGCTAATGCCCTGCTTTGTAATGCGTAAGGAACTAAACGACTTTGTGAGTGGTTGCGAATTAGATTATTAAATTGTGCAATAGCCACTGCATAATTACCAGCTTCGAAATTAAACTGACCTTTTTGAAACAAGGCATCGGTAAAATATGGTGAGCCTTGATAGCGCTGAAGCACTTCATCAAAATTTCTGTTGGCATTTTCTATATTTCCCAAAATGCCATATACAACGCCTCTGCGAAAGTAGGCATAGTCATGGTTAGATTTGCCATCGGCCAAGACCCGACCAAAAACCTGAATGGCTTGGTTGTACTTTTTTGTAGCATAATAGCAATCGCCCAATCGCACGAGTGCATCTTCATAATTGGAAACTTGCTGAGATTTGTTGACACGCTCTGTATATGCCTGAAAATGTGGCAATGCTTTTTCATATTCTTGCGAATTAAAATATGCATAGCCTATTCCGTAACGCGAACGCAGATTGTATTCAGACCGGCCTTGTTGATCGGCACGAAAGACTGCCGCATAGGCATTGATAGCATCATTGTATTTATTACCAACAGAATAAGCCTCACCTTTCCAATAGTGCGCGGCCAATACCAACTCATTATCAACAGGATATTCCAAAGACTTATCGAGCATTTGAACCGCTGAAAAGTATTTCTGGTCGTTAAAGAATTCTGTCCCTTTTAGAAAAGTCATTTTCTGATAGGCTCGTCTAATCCTTTCACTTTTATAGGGTAGGTTTTCAAAATGTTTAATCGCCGCTTCATAATCATTGGTTTTAAAGTATGCTTCTGTCAGTAAATCATTTACCTCTTCCAAATAGGGTGATTCCGGAAATTTTTGTTTGAAACTGATGAACTCCTGAATGGCCGCCTGATGCATTCCTTGCTCATAATTGAGTTTTGCATAATTCAATGCTGCCTCTTCCTGCATAAAAGCATTGTAATTTCCATCTCGAGCCTTCTTATAAGCTGCAATGGCAAATGGCTTATTATCAAATTTGAGATATAGATTGCCTAAATAGAAGGATGCATATTGACCCAATGAGTCTTCTTGAAGTGCCACTGTTTTAAAGTCTTCAATTGCTTCTCGTTCTCTGTTGGTACGCTGCTTGGCATCGGCCATTCTAAACAAAACCTGATGATCTATAGGATCCTTAATACCAGCTGCATATTTATCAAAATTATTAATAGCTTTTTGATAATCGCCTTTGCGATACCAGGCTTCGGCCAGGTATAAGTGAAACTCGGTTGGATTGCTTACTTTTTTACCCGATGACAAAACCTCCTCAGCATATTGAATGAGTTCATCGTAGCGCCTTTGCTTATAATATATTTTTACGACCAATTCAGGCACTATTCGGGCATAATACTCATTTTTTTCGGCACGTCTGAAATCTACATAGGCCAGATCGTACATTCCTTTCTGAAAATAAATATAGCCAGCATAATAGTTAGATGCATAGGTATATTTGTTTTCACTCCTTTTGAGTTCATTAAAATTTGTAAGCGCTTTATCGAATTGCTGTTGAGCAAAATAGGAATACCCCAGCTTGAATCGTGCATCGGCTCGGCTTTCTCTACCCAGTTGATTAAAATCGAGCTTTTCGTACATTCTGATGGCTTCTTTGTACTTTTTTTCATTATACTTAAAATTGCCAAGTTCATAAAAACCCAGCGCAACTTTTGGATGATCAGGATGTTCGCTAATAAATTGCGCTACCAGTCCCTCAGCATCTTTATTTTGAAGTTTAATGCCACAAAATGCAATATAATACCTGGCATCAGCAAGTTTAATATTATCGTTGCCTTCTTGCAGATACGATTCGAAGGCATGTCTGGCGGCACTGTACTTTTCTCTTTGCAGCAATTCTATACCTTCGCGGTACCACCGGTCTGCCTGGGTAAAAATGAGGGTTTGTTGAGCGAAAGTTTCTGTGGTTGTAAATAACAACAGGAGCAAAAATGATAACCTGATAAAGCTCATATATCGATTCAATATTAATACAATGTTAACTGAAAGGCTTGACAATAATTGCATTTTATCCAAAAATAAAGCGAAAGATTTAGCCAATTAATACTTGATAATTTTAGATGTCCGTTTAGTTTGACTTTTTTAAAGTTTATTGAAAAATAGCATCTCTTGTATAGAAAACTTCAAGACAATTGAAAGCCTCATTATCGTATTTTACGCTTCAAAATAAACAAATCAATGCAATAGTTTAAATACCAACTCTCTTAAAATTGCACCTTCGGTCATACTGGCATCTACCCCTTTACTGCGCAAGTCAGCTTCTCTTATATAGCCAATAATTTGGATTACCTTGTTCTGATTATAGTTTTTAACTGCTGCTGCATATTCTTTGGCTATATAGAAATTCATCCCGAGTGATTTTGAAATAGAAGCTTCGCCTTTATCAGGAAGCGCATGTATTCGGAGCAATTTGCAGTAGAAAGAAAACAACAAGGCAATCAGTGGAATGATTGGGTTATTCTTCGGGTTGGCTTCAAAATAATTTACAATTTGATTGGCTTTGACTACATCTCTGAATGTGATGGCTTTTTGCAGTTCAAAGGCATTGTAGTCTTTGCTGATGCCTATATGTTGTTGAATATCATTTTCGTTGATCTCTTTCTTTTCTTTGAAATTTACCAACATTTTATCAATCTCATTGGCAAGACGTACAAGGTCATTCCCAATATTTTCTACCAGCATACGGGTAGCTTTTTCATTTATACTAAAACCTCTGGATTTTATATGATTCTTGATAAAGTCTGGCAGTTGATTATCATACAGCTTTTTTGAATCTACCAGCACGGTAAGGTTGCCCAAGGCCTTTCCAAGACTTTTGCGCTTGTCTACTGACTTATATTTATGGCAAAAAACCAGAATGGTAGATGGTAAGGGATTTTTAAAGTAATCCAATAGCATTTTTTGTCCGGTTTCTTTCTCTATATCTTCTACATCTTTGGCTTCTTTGACTATTACTACCTGTCGATCTGACATCATAGGATATCTGCGGGCGTTGGCCAAAATATCCTGTACTTTCACGTCCTTGCCATACATTACCATCTGATTAAAACCTTTAGAGGCTTCATCGAGGGCGTTTTTTTCGATATAATCAGAAACAATGTCTATAAAATAGGGCTCATCGCCATGCAAGAAATAAACAGGTGCGTATTTGTTGGCTTTAAGGTCGCTCAATACATCTTCTGGACTCGGCATAGAGGCTAATTTTCTTCTGTTTCAAATATTTTATACAATTCGGTAATGGTAACATTCTCATTATCTACACGAGCTTGGTAGCTCAACCTGAGCATTACTGAACTAATGTTTACCAAATTCATGGCGAATGTATCGGCTGGGAAATTCCATTGCAAAAATTCTGCAGGTCCATTTTGAATAAATGGCTCCTGAACACGCCAAGTACCAGCTGATAATATAGCATTTGCATTTAGTTCTACACAACCTGCACTATCGGCTTCACAAAAAATCTCATGGGCTGCGCAAATAGATGGTCTATTTTGACAAATTATGTTGGGGTTGCACTCTGCGGGGTTGTAAGCAAGGTATATTGGATGATTGGTAGTGGAAGTTACCGCACCTGCTGCACGGCTAAAAATCCAAAATGAATTAAGGTCACATGGTTCCAGTTCCGATTCTCGACCATCTATCCATCTTCTATCAAGCACCCAAAATTTGGCAGTATCCGCATGAATCAGTCTTTCGGCTTCTCTTTTGGTAAATCCTTGATATGGCCTGAAGGGGGGATCTTCACAGCCAGCAAACATGAAAAGCCCTATTACTATACTTGCAAAAATTATTTTCGGTATAGCGAGGCGAGTATATCTCGGCGGATTAACGTTTATAATCTTTGACAAATCTTTACTATATCTTGTCTTCTTTAATTGCAACTCCACGTGCTACAAAAGAATAGCGTTCATTATTTTGAAGTTTATCATCTTCATGGCATGCAGCATCCGCATCATCACCTTTTTCATTTTCTACTACTTCTTTTTTGAGCATTCCATCAATAATGGTCATTTTACCTGCTGATTCTATTGGCACAAAAAAACCATAATCTTTAAAACGCACCATCAGACTTTGACCGCCGCCCATATCTACTTTCATCCAGCAGCCCTTTTGTTTACAAACATCGGTGATCATACCTTCGATTTTCATCTCCATAGAATCTGTGGCTTGCATATGATGGCTTATGCTCGACGCCTCAATGGCCGCAGTTGATTCTATTTGTTCGCCATAGTAGGAAAGAGATACATCACTGGTTTCTTGGTTTTCCTTTTGCTTTTGGCAAGACAACAGTATCGAAATACATATAATTGATAAGAAGAAAGTGATTTTTACAGACATAGCTATGTAGGTTTATGCTTTATGAATCCATTACGATTAGTTATATAATTGATTTAGGATCAATTATTAAAAAAAGTAAATTTTGTAAACAGTATGCTATTAAAGATTAACAATCTCAAATTGCTATGCTAAGGTAATCTATCTCCTTTTCCTGAACAAAAAATAAGATATTATCACTACAATAATAAGACCTACTATTAATGCCAAAAGATTGCCGGAGGTAAATTGATTTGCTGCGTGCATTGTTTTTACTTTACTTTTTTTATAAGTCCCACAATAGCTAAACTGGCTCCTCCATAAGAATATTGTGATTGGTATAGATGCATATATCAGCTGCAATGTGCATAGCTTCCTGTACAATTTCCTTGGCGCTCATTGTTGATGCGTGCTTTTTTAGCGCAAGAGCAGCGGCACGGGCATACATACTACCACTTCCTATGGATGCAATATCATCGTCAGGCTCAAGCACATCACCTGTACCACTTATCACTAGTATTTCATCTTTGCTGGCCACAATCATCATTGCTTCCAATCTTCTCAAAAAACGATCTGTTCGCCAGTCTTTGGCTAGTTCTATAGCCGCACGCTTCATATTGCCGCCATAAGCACTGAGTTTTTCTTCGAAGCGCTCAAGCAATGTGAAGGCATCGGCAGTACTTCCAGCAAAACCAGTAACAATTTTGCCGCTTTGCAATGACCTTATTTTGCGTACATTACTTTTGGCGACAGTGTTGCCCATGGTGGCTTGTCCATCTGCGGCTATAGAAACTTGCCCATTGTGCTTTACAGCGAGTACGGTAGTTGAATGAATTTTCATGAATTGATTTTGAATATATTACTTTGGCTGCCTAACGCAAAAGGCTGGCACATTGTTACCAGCCTTTAAATATTTTTGTCTATGACAGACTTTATAATTACTATAAATAATCTTTAGATCAAGATTCTTACAGGATCTTCCAAAAAGTCTTTGAGCGACTTGAGGAATGCAGATCCTACCGCACCATCAACAGCCCTGTGGTCGCAAGAAAGTGTCACCTTCATCACATTGCCGGGAACGATCTGTCCATCTTTTACAACAGGCGTCTGCTTGATACCACCCACAGCAAGAATACAGGCATCAGGCGGATTAATAATAGCGGTAAACTCATCGATACCAAACATACCCAAGTTGGAAATGGTGAAAGTACTTCCCTCCCATTCTTGAGGTTGAAGCTGCTTGTTTCTGGCTTTTTCACCAAGCTGTTTTACTTCGGTGGCTATATGCGACAAAGATTTATTATCGGCAAAGCGAACCACTGGCACCAAAAGGCCTTCATCAACTGCTACAGCTACACCTATATGTATATGCTTATTGTATCGGATTTTATCTCCGAGCCACGATGCGTTCACTTTAGGATTTTGTCTCAAGGCCGCAGCAACGGCTTTAATCACCATATCATTAAAACTGATCTTAACAGGGGCAACTTCATTGATGCTTTTGCGGGCGGCTATGGCCTTGTCCATGTCAATCTCCATGGTGAGGTAGAAATGAGGCGCCGTAAATTTACTTTCAGAAAGTCTCTTGGCAATGGTTTTGCGCATTTGAGAAACTTTCATCTCTTCGTATTGCTCCTCTCCAATTACCTGTGGCAATGATACCGATTTTGATGATTCCGTAGCTTTGCTTTCTCCTTTCGATGCTTTTTGATCAGGCTCAAAGCTTTCAACATCGCGCTTGACTATTCTTCCACCTTCACCACTTCCTTTTATTTCTGTCAAATCATAGCCCAGATCTTTGGCCAGACTTTTTGCCAAAGGTGATGCCTTTAATCTGCCGCCATCATTGCTAACTTCTTTCTTTTCTGATTTTTGCTCAGGCTTTGTCTCTTCGCTACCATTTGACTGACTTTTTTCACTCGAAGATTTTGCAGGTTTATCCCCGCTACTTTTCTTTTTGGATTTTAGGAGCTTTTTATAGTCAGCACCTTCTTCACCGATTATGGCAATCACACCATCTACAGGTACAGAATCACCTTCTTCCACGCCTATGTATAATAGAGTGCCGTCTTCGTAAGCTTCAAGCTCCATAGTAGCTTTATCGGTTTCGACTTCGGCCAATATATCTCCTGAAGATATTTTGTCACCAACTTTTTTCTGCCATGAAGCAATGGTACCATCTGTCATGGTATCGCTCATTTTGGGCATGGTGATTAATGACGCAGCTACATCGCTGGTATCGTCATCACTTTCGTCAGCCTCATCTTCCTCTTCTTCCTTGTTTTTGGCCTCTTTCTTTTCAGGCGATTTATCTTCTTTCGTTTCAGAAGACTTATCGCTTTTTCCACTTTTAATTTCTTTTAAGATATCATCAATATTTTCTCCTTTATCGCCTATAATGGCTATAACGCCATCAACAGAAACAGCCTCTTTTTCTTCAACTCCTATATATAATAGCGTCCCCTCATCATAAGATTCCAGCTCCATTGTTGCTTTATCTGTTTCAACTTCAGCGAGTATATCTCCAGATTTTACTTGATCACCTACTTTTTTCTGCCATGATGCAATTACACCTTCTTCCATGGTGTCGCTCATCTTGGGCATTCTGATAATTTCTGCCATAATACTGATTACGAATTTTTCGGCCTAAAAATAGTTTTTAATAGGCCTTATTTCAAAAGAATGTCAAAATTAAAAATAAATCAGGCAAATATAAACCGATAAGCTTGTATCATCTAATAGACTGGCAAAAGACTGATAAAATTCATGACGAATCAGGTTAAAAAATTGGTCTTGCGTATATAATTGGGTCAAAGGTGAACGAAACTAGAAAAGGTGGTTTGCCGTTGGCGCAACCACGGCAAATTGTCAGGGCATTCATAATGTTGCTTGGCAACCCATTCTTGAAGGTATCTGCAGACAAATATGGCATTGCGTATTTCCGATGTCCCATTGTTTTATAATTATTGGCCATGCAATTGGCCATTTAAATACATGCCTGCTCTATATTTGCCATTTAAATATTTGACGCTTTATGTGGATATCTGAAAGATCTTTGTTTAATGAATTTCTGGCGCAAACCTCGGATTTTCCGATGGCTCTGGAAATCGCAAAAGCAAAGGGCATATATGTAAATGATACTGACGGCAAGCAATACATTGACTTGATATCGGGTATTGGTGTGAGCAGTGTGGGGCATTTACATCCTGCGGTAATCGCAGCTATACACAAGCAGCTTGAATTATACATGCACGTGATGGTGTATGGCGAATTTGTACAGTCGCCACAAGTGCGACTTGCCGAAGCATTGAGCAGAACGCTGCCGGCACCATTAAGCGTTAGCTATTTGGTCAATTCCGGCTCAGAAGCTGTGGAAGGCGCGCTCAAACTTGCCAAGCGCTATACTGGGCGCAGTGAAATAGTTAGTTGTTTCGATGCCTATCATGGCTCTACGCATGGTGCATTATCGATTGGAGGTGGCGAGAAATTCAAACAAATGTACCGTCCGCTCCTGCCCAATATACGGCAAATACATTTTGGTCTAATAGCAGACCTTGAAGCGATTACAAAAAAAACTGCTGCTGTCATCATTGAAAGCGTACAAGGTGAAGCAGGCGTAAGAACAGCCAGTAAGGAATATTGGCAGGCAGTAAGGCAAAGATGCAGCGATACTGGCGCTTTGCTCATACTTGATGAAATTCAATGCGGGTTTGGTCGTACAGGCACTTTTTGGGCTTTTGAGCCTTATGGCATACAGCCCGACATTATTGTGGCGGCAAAAGGCATGGGTGGCGGTTTGCCAATTGGTGCGTTTATTTCAAGCCCCGAAATCATGCAGGTTTTGCGCAGCAATCCCATACTTGGCCATATTACTACTTTTGGTGGTAATCCGGTCTGCGCAGCGGCATCACTGGCGACCCTCAATACAATCATAAATGACCAACTGCACAAATCGGTAGCGCAAAAATCACAGCTTTTCAGAGAATTGCTTGTGCATCCCGAAATTAAAATGATCAGAAGTGCCGGACTGATGATGGCCGTAGAATTTGAGTCATTTGAAAAGGCCAAAGCTGTGGTAGACCGTTGCCTGGTCAATGGACTTATTACCGACTGGTTTTTGTATTGTGACAATTCTGTACGGATGGCACCACCGCTGATAATCAGCGAAACGGAAATAAAAACTGCATGTCGCATTTTTTTGCAAAGCATAGAAGGCTAAAACGTCTATATTTGCAGCAATTTTTTTAGAAAATAAGTATTCTGTAATGGATTTTATCGAAGAATTGAAATGGAGGGGCATGGTACACGATATGATGCCCGGTACCGAAGAGCAGCTCAAAAAAGAAATGACACCGGCCTATATCGGCTTTGACCCTACGGCTGCATCTTTGCATATTGGCAACCTGGCAACCATCATGTTGCTCACCTACTATCAGGCTGGTGGACATAAGCCTTATGCTTTGGTGGGTGGTGCTACCGGCATGATCGGCGATCCCTCTGGCAAATCAGAAGAAAGAAACCTGCTTGACGAAGAAGCATTGCGCCACAACCAGCAATGCATTAAAAAACAGCTGGAGAAGTTTCTTGATTTCGATTGTGGTGACAATGCGGCTGTCATGGTCAACAACTACGACTGGTTCAAGGATTTCAGCTTTTTGGGTTTCTTACGCGAAGCCGGAAAACACATTACCGTAAACTACATGACGGCCAAAGACTCTGTAAAAAAGCGCCTTGAAACCGGCCTTTCCTTTACTGAATTCTCTTATCAATTACTTCAAGGCTACGATTTTTATCATTTGTACCAAACCTATGGCATAAAACTGCAAATGGGAGGCTCTGATCAATGGGGAAATATAACCACCGGCACGGAATTTATCCGAAGAAAAGCCAATGGTGAGGCTTATGCATTAACCACGCCGCTGGTTACCAAAGCCGACGGCACCAAGTTTGGCAAGTCTGAAGGTGGCAACATCTGGCTTGATCCGGATATGACATCACCGTACAAATTCTATCAATTTTGGCTAAATGTAAGTGATGATGAGGCTCCTGTGCTCATTCGCAGGTTTACCATGCTGGGTCGCGAAGAAATAGAATCGCTGGAAGCCTCGCATAACGAAGCACCTCATGCCAGAATTTTACAGAAGGCACTGGCCGACAACATTACGGTACGAGTGCATTCGCAGCAAGAACTCGACAAAGCCAAGCGTGCTTCGCAAATTTTGTTTGGAAAGTCTACGACCGAAGAACTGAACAGCATAGATGAAGCCACTTTGCTTTCGGTATTTGAAGGTGTGCCCAGAATAAACATTGGCAAAAACGATCTGGAACAATGCAACGATATGCTTGAATTTTTGGCAGAAACCACCAAAAGTGAGATATTCCCTTCGAAAGGTGAAGTTCGCCGCATGGTGAGTGGTGGTGGTGTGAGCATTAATAAAGAGAAAATTAACAGTGTTGATGCCAAGCCGGTATTTACATTATTACAAAACAAGTATCTTCTTGTACAAAAAGGTAAGAAAAACTACTATCTGGTAGAAGTGAATTAATTAAAACCGGGGCAAAGCATTTCAATTTCAGGATTGAAAATTGAAAGTATCATCATGACTTTTTATAAGTAATGTGGATGCAGTACTTTGCCTGACAAAAACCAATCTAAATGAATAAATTAATTATAGACAGTCATGATGCCTTTGCTGCTTTTCAAGGCAAACTATTGGGCACATCAGATTATTTGCAAATAAGCCAGGAGCGAATCAATCAGTTTGCAGAGGCCAC
>DAIQNU010000086.1:0-11268 GCA_036788235.1 Cyclobacteriaceae bacterium | reverse complement strand
GCAGCTCTTTTTCATTTCAATATGGGCTTTGGTGTTAAGGTTTTTGGTCAACTTGCCGAATTTAATTTTGGTGTTGAAAACCTGACCAATACCAAGTATATGATGCATACCAGCAGGTACAGATTGCTAAATCTGCCCGAGCAAGGCCGAAACTTCATTTTTTCGCTCAGGATTCCTTTTGGAATTGAATAGGGGATTTAGTACTCCCACAAAATAATACCACAGCCAATGCTCCCATGCTAATGCGGTGTGCTTCTGTACCTCTAATAACGCAATTTTCCATATAACTCTTTTGTAATAGAATAAGAAACACAGGACGAATTTCTTTATTCAAAATTGCGCCAATGCATGGAAATTTAAGTGGATTGTGAAAAAAGGTGTCGGGGTACCGAAATCTTAAATAACTTTACCAAATAATCCAATGACCTGTAATTGGATTCGCTACCAACTTATTTTATGAAGTTCGACATAGGAGAAAAATACGACAAGATAGCGCAGTGGTGGCATAGTTACCATGAAGAATCTACCTATGGACTCGGCCAGGTTGAACGGGCAATCTCCTATTGTAAAGTCCATGGTTCAGCGTTGGATGTTGGCTGTGGCAGTGGTGGGAGAATCATCAGGAAGTTAGAACAAAGCGGATTCAGGGTAACAGGAATCGATGCTTCTACTAAAATGATAGAAATAGCAAAATCGATTCACAATTGTGCTGATTTTTATGTGGCTGACATTTGTAGTTGGGACACAGATGAAGAATTTGATTTTATAATTGCCTGGGACAGCATATTCCATTTACCCTTATCTATGCATGCGCAAGTCATACAAAAGCTATGTAGCATGCTACAAAAAGGTGGCGTATTGATGTATACTTTTGGAGATGATTATGGTGAGCACGTCAGCGACTGGCACCATGAAAAGTTCTATTACAGTTCACTAGGAATTAATGAGAATCTAAAAATTATAATGGAAAATAATTGTGAGTGCAGGCATCTAGAACTTGATCAATATCCCCAAAAGCATGTATATATGATTGTTGAAAAACGATAGACGGAAAGGGATAAATAAGATGCCAAATTTGAGCAGATACAGCTTTCTTCACAATATCAATATTTAGCTCACTTTAATTTACAAATATGACTTTTATTGAAATAATTGAGCAATTTATACAAGTTAGTAGCATAGAAAAAGCAGCTTTACAAATCGCCTTTGAAAAGAAAATATTAAAGAAGGGAATTTTTTATTTGAATCAAGGCGATGTCTGCAAGAATATATACTTTATAAATTCTGGCAAAATACGTTCAAGTTACATCAATGAAAATGGTCAGGATTTCACATGGAATTTTCATTTTAATGATCATGATTCAAAATTCGAAAATTACTTTCCTTTTGATTACCTGAGTTTTCTCAATCAAACGCCTACTTATTTGAATTTTGAAGTAATAGAAGATGCTGAAATGACCCTATTATCTTTTGACAAGGCTAATTTTTTATTTGGTCTAGGTAGTAAGTATCAAGAAATTGGTCGCGTGATGACCCAAAGAGCCTATACTTCGACACACCAACGCAGCTTTTCTTTGCTTACTAAATCAGGAGAAGAGCGCTACAAAGAACTGATAAAGGATGAATCCTATCTCTTGCAAAAATTTCCCCATTATCAAATTGCTAAATATTTGGGCATTGCACCAGAATCTTTAAGCAGAATCAGAAAAAATTTTATCGCTTAACATTTGTCAATGACTTTACAGTAGTGGTGTAGCAACTTTGTCATAAAAAAATACATTATGAAAAAGTCATTTATCACACTTCAAATTATTTTAGTCATGACACAACTCGCATTCAGCCAAAACGGTGGGATTAGCCACAGAATTTCTGTTGAAGGGAATTATCAACTTTCTGCAATTGATTATCCGGGAGAGGGAATTCCATACTTACTATTGCATGGGTTTCCTGACAATAGCATTATTTACAATAAGCTTATTGCCGAGCTTCAGAAAAATGGCAAAAGGTGTATTGCCTTTGACTTTATGGGTTGGGGCGATTCTGATAAACCCAAAAATAAGAATTACCTTTATTCGGTAAAGCAGCAAGAAATTGAAATTCAAAGCGTTGTTGATTTTTTTGAACTAGAAGCAATAAGGTTGGTAGTTCATGACATGGCAGGCCCTCCGGCAATTGATTTCGCTATTGGCAATGAAAGCAAGGTAGAAGAATTGATTTTGTTAAATACCTATTATCACAGCACTAAAAGTAGAAGGGAGCCCCCCACTATAACCATGTTCTCTGCTCCTGTATTAAAATACATGTTTACGACATTTGGCAAGCTTAATTTTGTTTTTAAGCCAGTGTTTAAAACACAAATGAAACCTTTTTTTAATGATGAGGACATTAGGCAAGAGTATGTCTCTAAGTTTTTACCACAGTTTTTAGAGAAGGAGCATAGTAAGAATGCCTTATTCAAAATAATCCGTCAGGTACCGCAAGATGTAAAACAAAATAAGGAGAAATTGGCCACCTTAAAAGGCTTCCAAAAACCGGTTAAAGTTATTTTTGGTAGCACTGATAAGTATCTTGGTGTTGATTTGGCAAGGGAGTTTGCCAGTATTTTTCCTAATGCTAAACTACATCTTGTCGATAAATGCAATCACTATCCACAAATTGAATATCCATTATTGGTCACTGAAATACTTATTGAAAATCCAATTAGCAGCTTGAGCAATTATCAAGAGCCAGTTAAGTGAAAGCAAATAACAGGCTGTTATCTATGTTCTCGTTAAGACGGCATGAAAGGATCCTTGGTTTATTTACACATCGCCTTTGTATTGTGTTTCATTTGGTAAGAACTGGCAAATTAAATGTCAATAGGAAAATGAAAAATACTCTGACGAAAGTGAAATATTAGTTTCGAAATGTACAAGTTGCATAATCAAACTGAATTAATACCTCAATAAGGTTAAAAGTTAAATTCATGAAGCTGGTTTTAACTTAAGTGATAGAATGTTGGGAACTTTACATAGTACATTGAATTTGCCAATAAAGTTGATAATTCAGAAAGTTATCATTTTGGTAACTATTTTCAGTATATTTGTGTTAATTATTTTGATGTGAAAATATTTTCGAGAGGAACTCTGCGTGATTTTTGGGAAAAGCATGGAGACTGTGAATTACAATTAAAAACTTGGTATCGTGAAACTGAAAAATCACATTGGTCGACAATTAACGAAATCAAAACTGCTTACCCGAGTGCAAGCATTTTAAAAGATAATCGAATTGTCTTCAATATCAAAGGAAACGACTACCGGCTAATAGTAAAATTCAACTTTGAGTATCAGCTATGTTGGATAAGATTTGTTGGTACTCACGCTGATTATGATAGCCTGCCTGCCGGTAGGCAGGAATTAACGCTAACGAAATTTAAGATGAAAATTAGACCAATTAAAAATGAGACAGATTACCAAAATGCTCTTGAGCGATTAGAGGTGATTTTTGATGCTAAAAAAGGAACTGAGGAAGGTGACGAACTAGAAATTTTATCTATAATTATTGATAATTATGAAAACGAAAATTTCCCCATTGAGATGCCTGACCCAATATCTGCAATTAATTTCAGGATGGAACAAATGGGATTAAAACAAAAAGATTTGGTTGATATGATTGGATTCAAAAGTCGTGTTAGCGAAATAATGAATAAAAAACGTAAGCTTACTTTGGATATGATTAGAAAATTGAGTGCCAATTTGAAAATACCGACTGAAGTTTTAATTCAAGATTATTAAGTAACAATACATTAATTAAGGGGAACAATACTTGAGAAAATAGCTATTTTTGCGCTATAAAAAGAGCTTTGCGTGTTTTTAATTCGTAAAACAATAACTGTATAGTATAAGTTTTCCACTGGCTATTGTTTTTATCTAAAAGCCATTCTAAACCATTGTAAAAAGAATCCGGATCATGCGAATGATTTTCAGCCTTACATTTTGCAACTGTGTAAATTTATGTACTTCAAAATCGTCTATTCCTGAGTAAACGTATGGCAGCCATCAAGCTTGCAAAGGGGCTCAAGAGAAATCATGAAGCTAAGGGTACTTTATTTAACTTGGGGAAAAAGCTTAGTAATTTGGAGCTGCGAGCTATAATAACATGAACTTTAAAACTATTTACAAATTATTAACCTGGACTGGTTTAATACTTTTTATAATTGGCGTTATTGGCGATCTAAATGCGATCTCATCTTTGAGACATGTTTCTATTGTTGGGCTTGTTTTTTTTATAATAGGAATTTTCATCTGGATACCATACAGGATAAAGAAGCCAATACTCCAGCCATTAAACTCTCATGAATATAAGTCTAATTCCGATGCACTATTTGCGTTCATATTCAATAACTTTATATTAGAATTTTGGGGTTTCTGTTTTGCAATAGGGATGCTCATAGTAATTGCTGGAGGAGCATCTATGAAGAATTCAGTTGGATTTAAAGTTGCAATTGCCAAGATACAAGAAGATGAACGCCTGATTAACCGGATTGGTCAGTTCCATGGTACTGGCATATTGGTAGCTGGTTCAACTGGTTCAATTATGGCGAACCTTGAATTTAGTGCCTATGGTACTAATGGTGGAACTCGAGTGTATATAAAACTTGAAAAGGAATCTGGTGAGTGGAAAGTCAATTCGTTTAAATTCAACTAGTAACAACTCTTAACATGGAGATGGTACGAATGTGTTTTGGAAAGGATATGGTAAATGAACATTTACCCCATCCTGACAACCCGCTCACACTTTCGACCCTTCCAAAAAAAAACGCCCCATTACCACTTTCCCGCATCCCAAAACGCCTTTACACCAAAAAATCTCACATTTTTTAGGCTATTTCTTTTATCTCTTCTATATTTGCAACATTGTTGCATAAAATAAATTTATTAGACGATGTTTAGAATTAACAAAACAACCTTTGCAAGCCTTGCCTTAGCTGGGGCATTTATTACTGTATTTACTGCCTGTAGCGACGACGAAGGCTCGACCGATCTGACCGCACCGGTCATTGAAGTATTAGATCCCGAATGGGGTGAAGCTTTTGCTGCTGGTGAGCATATCCATTTTGATGCAAACCTTTCTGATAACGATGGATTGGCTTCCTTTCAAGTTGATATTCATAATAACTTTGATGGGCATTCACATGGCCGCTCCACCGCACATGACCCTAGCCTAGTTAAATTTTCTTACTTAGAGAGCTTCGATGTGCCTTCTGGCGCCAAAAACTACAACGCCCACTTGCATGATGACATAGAAATTGTTGAGAATGCACTTGCAGGCCCTTATCATTTAATCGTGAACGCTATCGACATAAATGGAAATAGCACAAGCTTTCAGGATGGTAGTACTGTCGAAATTGAAATATTGATCACCAACAATTCAATGGCAATAGTTGAGGTAACCAACATGCATCATGGAGAACTTGAGCTTGAAATTGATGAGGCTTTTGAAGTAAATGGTACAATTTCTGACTTAGTACCTGCTGCTGGAGAATATGCTGGAATCGATCATGTCGAAATTATGTTGGGCGAAGAAGGAGAGCATGGTGGACATGGGCATTCACATGGCAGAATCGCTGATGATGATCATATGCTAATTGATGTAGAATATGAGCATGAAGATCTAGAGGAATTTATGGAAGATGGTGTGATTAACCTCGCAATGTTGTTCAATGATATCAATTTTGTCCTTACTCAGGAGATGGCCGATGAGCTGGAAGAAGAAGATGTAGATCACCTTGAACTTACCATCAAAGTAAAAGACAATCAAGGGAACTATACCATACAGCGCATACCGGTGCATGTCCATTTCGATTGAAATATTAAAGTAAAAAACAACCAAAATAAAAAGGAAAGCCATGTTTGCTCTCATTTGCAGGGCAATATGGCTTTTTCTATATTTAACAAAATATTGAGTAATATTTGGTTTTACTTTCTTTCTTAAGAAAATAGAGATTTTGAATTATGGATTACACATCCAAAAGGGATCCGGGAGAGATTTTAGATAATTTCAGGTTGCGTCATACGAATTGTCGAAACGAAATTCTTGAGCAATTTTTAGGGCAGGATTTTGCTCTTTCACATCATTCCATTGAGCAGAAAATAGACCAACGATTTGACAGGGTGACCATTTATCGAAATTTGCGTGTTTTTTTAGATAAAGGGGTAATCCATAAAGTGCTTGATGATGAAGGCGGGGTAAAATATGCCTTATGCAAAACCGCCTGTTCTCATAAGCACCATAATCATGAACATGTTCATTTCAAATGTGAGAAATGTGGGAAAACAGTTTGCATTGAAGATTTGGATATTCCCAATATACAGCTACCCGAAAATTTTAAAGCCAAAGAATTGAACATGCTGATTCAAGGTACTTGCGATGAATGCTCTTGATTTTAAAATTAGTTACTGCTCATTGGCGGCACTGTTAAGGTGACCAAAAAAGTAAAGTGTATGGCTGGTTACAGTAAAATCAAATGTTTCCTCTACTAGTTCTTGAATTTGCTGAATTCGTGGATCACAAAACTCAAATATTTGTTCTGTGTTGGTACAAATCACATGATCGTGTTGTCGATATCCGTGCGATTTCTCATAGAGCGAAAGATTCTTGCCAAACTGATGTTTCTTAACCAACTCACATTCTAAAAGTAAATCGAGTGTATTGTATACCGTGGCTCTACTTACACGATAGTTCTTGTTTTTCATGTTGATATAGAGTGACTCTACATCAAAATGCCCACTATTGGTGTAAATCTCCTCTAGAATGGCAAATCGCTCGGGTGTTTTGCGGAGCTGCTTCTTTTCAAGATAGTTTGTGAAAAGTTTCTTTATTTCATTAAACTTTTCTTCTGAAAGCGGTATTGTATTTTTTTGGTTTTGCATAATCTAAACTCCAAAACATAAAATTAAGTAAATATACAGAAGCATTTAAATTTGAAGACAATGTGCATGCTTATATACTTTTACTTATTGTATTTATACAGGTTGCATTTTTGATAATAGCACATCTTCAAAGGTAAACCATTCAGACGTATCTAGTGTTGTGTGCTACTAAAATTAGTAAAAAATTGAAAAGAATTATTATCAAGACCCTTAGCTTTTTACTCATAGCTTTGGTGAAGTTTTATCAGGGAGCCATTTCACCACTTTTTCCGGCTTCATGTCGCTACACACCTACCTGCTCGAATTACATGGTCGAAGCCATTAAAATTCATGGCCCCATTCGCGGAGCTTGGTTGGGCATAAAGCGCATAAGTACTTGTCACCCCTGGGGAGGTAGTGGTTATGATCCGGTTCCCCCGAAAAAGCATAAGTAAGGGCTCGAATAGCAGCATAGATGTAAAAATAAAGAAAATGAGTCTGTGTGAGTACCCGGAGAATTAATTGACGATTATATTAATATGGAAAGAACTAAGAAAATAGTGCCAGTAACCATTATTACAGGTTTTTTGGGTGCTGGCAAAACCACCTTTCTCAATCATTTGATTTCAGAACTTCCAGATACAAAATTTGCCATTATCGAAAACGAATTTGGAGACATCCCTATAGACCAGGAGCTGGTGATCAATACAGAAAATGGTGTATTTGAAATGTCTAATGGCTGTCTTTGCTGCTCGCTCAATACAGAGCTTATTGTACTGTTAGACAAGTTGGAAGACGAAAAATATCAGTTCGATCACTTGCTGGTTGAAACCACCGGTATCGCGGAGCCAGATGCAGTAGCCGAGACTTTTCTAAATATCGAGAAATTATCGCGTTTCAGACTTGATGCCACCATTTGTCTGCTCGATGCCCAAGATGCCATATTGAATTTGGATGAAAGGGTTGAGGCCAGAAAGCAAGTTTCCTTTTCAGATGCCCTGGTCATCAATAAAACCGACCTTATTGATGCCGTAGATTTGGAGAAACTCAGGAAGCATTTGATGCAGTACAATCCGGAAGCACTTGTTTTTGAAGCCGAATTTGGAAAAACAACTGTTGAAAAATTAATTTCATTGAATGCATACGAAGGTAGCAGAGTAGAAAAAAAAGCACTGCAAAGCACCAAGATGAATGAAAATCACGAACATGGCCACCACGCACATGAACATAAACATGATCACACCCATGCACATCACCATAGCGATATAGAATCGCATAGCATTATCATAGAAGAAGCGCTCGATCCACTGAAGTTTGAGCATTGGGCCAATGTGCTGTTGCATTTGTACAGTCAACAAATCTATCGTATCAAAGGAATCTTGCATTTGAAAGGCGAAGACAATAAAGTAATCTTTCAATCGGTGCGTACCGTGAGTCGTATTGAAATAGGATCAGCTTGGGAACCTGGTACCAAACGAGAAACGAGGCTGGTATGTATTGTAAAAAATGTTGAAAGGAAATCTTTGGAAAGAGGATTGAAACAATGTATCAGCACTGAACGAATTTAATGTAAAACTTGTTATCATAAGAAGTGCATGATAATCCAGCTTAAATGACCAACAAACAATTTGGAGATTGACCAAATATAAACTTTGATTAAAAAAAATTTAATGTAATTTTTTTACTTGTACTTTGTTATATTAATAATTTTAGATTTATTTTTGTGAAATCTTATGAATTATTGTTTGACTTTGTTTAAAAAATTTTAAATCGCCTTTCCTATGAGTGTTTCAACAAATGACAAAATTGAAAAAGCATGTGTGGATGCTTTAGAGAAGTTCAAAAAATTTGAACAGCCAGAACTTGATGATTTAATTGCAAAACTTGAATGGGTAATCGGATCTTACCGCTACGATCAAAACCCTGAAGGACTTTTTGAAATCGGTGCAGCTTCATTGGAAGTATTGAAGAAACTAAAAGATGAAAAACCCAAGAAAGTGCCTAAAAAACTGGTAGAAGATTTGGAAAAAGCGTTGGCTGCAAAATAATTAATGCAATTAAACGGCCTGGCATGAGCAGGCCGTTTAATTTTTAAGTATACTGCACATAGTGATCCCATTTTTCCAATACGATCTCAAGGTCTTCTGGCACCGGAACTTCAAAAAACATTTTTTCTTTAGTAACCGGATGAATAAATCCAAGGGAAGTTGCATGCAATGCCTGACGCGGCAATAATTTGAAGCAATTTTCTACAAAAGATTTGTACTTCGAAAATGAAGTGCCTTTCATCACCGAATTGCCGCCATAGGTAGCATCATTGAATAGTGGATGGCCAATGTGCTTCATGTGCGCCCTGATCTGATGCGTTCGACCAGTTTCAAGATTACACTGTATCCACGACACATACCGCAAAGTCTTTAAAACCTTATAGTGCGTTATAGCGCGTCGACCCGTTTCTCCATCGGTTATAGCAATGGTCACCCTGCGGTCTTTAGGGCTTCGACCCAGTGGCACATCTACTGTACCTTCTGCTGGTTCGGGTATGCCCCAAACCAATGCATAATAAGTTCGTTCTATACTGTGATTGAAGAATTGCCTGGCCAGCCCCGTCATGGCTTTTTCAGATTTGGCCACCACCAGTAGCCCGGATGTATCTTTATCAATACGGTGTACAAGGCCGGGTCTGCCCTCGTTGCCTTTCATTTCGGGCAATTGGCTAAAATGATAAACCAAGGCATTGACCAAAGTGCCTGTCCAGTTGTTAAAGGCCGGATGCACCACCATGCCTGCCGGTTTGTTTACAACCAGCAAATCTTTATCTTCATAAACTATGTTGAGCGGTATATTTTCGGGCAATACATCCGTATCACGCGGAGGTTCTGGTAGTGCTATTACAATGTCATCTCCGGGTTTTACCTTGAAATTCGGCTTAATTCCCAGCTCATTTACTTTTACAAAACCATTTTTTATGGCATCCTGTACCTTATTTCTCGAAACATTTGGCAGGCGTGCCATCAAATACTTGTCTATGCGCAATTGCTGCTGTCCTCCGTCTACTTTTATACGATGGTGCTCGTACAAATCTTCACCTTCGGGATCTTGCAGTAAGTCTTCATTTTCATTCATTTTGCAAAGATAACCAACCATGTGCATCTTTATATCTGCTTTGTAAAAATGAATGTGAATTTCGATAGCATCCAACAGTATTTCGACAATCCGCCAGCGCCTGAAATCGTGGAGCTCAAGCTGCCTTTGCTAAAAAAGCATGGCCTGTCTTGGAAAGTATTACGCGATGACTCGATAGATGCAAACTTGTCGGGAAATAAGTACAGGAAGCTGAAATACAATCTGATAGAAGCAGCCAGCTTGGGCCATCACCAGTTACTCACCTTCGGAGGGGCATATTCCAACCACATATATGCCCTGGCCGCCGCCGCCTCACAATTCGGATTTTCGTCAGTTGGTATTATAAGAGGAGAGTTGGTGCCCGGTCTCAATATAAGAGGAGAGTTGGTGCCCGGTCTCAATCCGACGCTGAGGGCAGCGGAAAAATTCGGCATGCATTTGCAAAGTATGAGCCGTGAAGACTATAAGGCCAGAATGGATGCTGACAAGATTCGACAATTTCAGCAAGACTATGGCGATTTCTATTTGGTGCCCGATGGCGGCACCAACACCTTTGCCATAAGGGGCTGTACCGAACTTACGCAGTACATACCCGATGATGTAGACCACTGCACTCTGTGCTGTGGCACCGGCGGCACTATGGCCGGTTTTGTGGCCGGTATGCAAGGTAAAAAGCACATTTTAGGCTTTCCGGTTTTAAAAGGCGGCATGTTCCTTCAAGAGCACATCAAATCTTTGTTGATGGAATATCAGCAATCTGTCTACGACAACTGGGCGCTTATACCCGACTATCATTTTGGTGGTTATGCAAGGCACGATATTGTTTTGGTTGATTTTATGAACTGGTTTTATGACCATACAGGCATACCAACCGATCCAGTGTATACAGGCAAAATGTTTTACGGCGTCTATGATCTAATCGCCAAAGGGTATTTTAAGACAGGTTCTACAATACTTTCCATTCATAGTGGCGGGCTCCAGGGTAATGCCGGGTTCAAAGAACGATTCGGCAATATTTTACATTTTTGAGGGTAGTACATTATTTATGGTTCCTGCATGCTCAACGCACAAACCAGCTACACAAAGCCTGCCAATCCACTACCCATAATTTGTGCCGTGGTTGTGCCAACGGCCAACCACATTTGCACTCCGGTTTTTGGCGGCTCCGCAGACCCTGTGCTGCAAATGAGAACTCAAACCTATAAGGTTTTGAAAACCTTATAGGTTTACCTTATAGGTTTAAATTCCATTC
>DAIQNU010000085.1:0-11452 GCA_036788235.1 Cyclobacteriaceae bacterium | reverse complement strand
TATTTAGCAAATACCAACAATTAACAGCAAAACCAACTGGTGATGAGCAATCTAGTGGTCTGGGCTTGGCGATTGTAAAAAAATACACCGAGGCCATGGGTGGCAAAGTTTGGTGTGTGAGTAACCCTGGCAATGGCGCAGAGTTTATCGTTGAATTTCCTAAATCACAATTGCATTCTGTACCTAAAAAATCAAAAAGTAAGAGCAAAGTTCAAGAATAAGCGTCTTTATACTTTGATCTTCAATTCCATCGCCAGATATTTTCCGGTATGACTTTTCTTATTTTTCGCAACCTGCTCTGGCGTGCCACTACAAACAATGTTACCTCCTTTTGCTCCACCTTCAGGCCCCAGGTCGATCACATAGTCTGCTGATTTGATTACATCCAGGTTATGTTCAATGATCAACACAGAGTTTCCCTTATCTATGAGTTTATTGAGTACTTCGAGCAAATGCTGAATATCCTGAAAGTGCAATCCTGTAGTTGGTTCGTCCAATATATACAAAGTCTTGCCCGTATCACGGCGCGAAAGCTCCGTGGCTAATTTGACACGCTGGGCCTCTCCACCCGACAAGGTAGTGGCATGCTGACCCAGCGAGATGTAACCAAGTCCGACATTATTAAGCACCTCAACTTTACGAAGGATTTTTGGTTGAAATTCAAAAAACTCAACAGCTTGCTCTACAGTCATGTCCAATACATCCGAAATCGACTTGCCTTTAAAACGCACTTCCAGGGTTTCACGATTGTAGCGTTTGCCTTTGCAGGTTTCACAAGGCACATGTACATCGGGCAAAAAGTCCATCTCGATTACCTTCATACCCCCCCCTTCGCAAGTTTCGCATCGACCTCCTTTTACATTAAAAGAAAATCTTCCGGGCTTGTATCCTCTTATTTTGGCTTCGGGCAACTCGGCAAACAATGAGCGGATATCTGTAAATAAACCGGTATAGGTTGCAGGGTTTGATCTGGGTGTTCGCCCTATAGGCGATTGATCTACCTCGATTACTTTATCAATACCATCAAGCCCTTCAATTGAGCTATAAGCCAAGGGTTCTCTGCGAGACTTATAAAAATTGGCGTTGAGTATAGGAAATAGTGTTTCGTGGATGAGGGAAGATTTGCCACTTCCGGATACGCCAGTTACACAAACCATAAGTCCAAGAGGAATTTCGACATCTACATTTTTGAGGTTGTGCCCTTTGGCTCCTTTCAAAATAATCGAATTCCCGTTGGGTTTTTTTCTCTGGGCCGGTATAGAAATTTCCAGCTTACCATTTAGGTAGCCCACTGTTAGGCTGTCTTGCTTCAGAAAGTCTTCCGGACTACCATGAGCAACTACCTGGCCTCCATGCCGACCTGGGCCAGGCCCAATATCAATGATGTAATCAGATTCAAGCATCATCTCTTTGTCGTGCTCAACCACCACCACAGAATTTCCAATGTCACGCAGATCCTGTAGCGAACGAATGAGCTTAATATTGTCACGCTGATGTAAGCCAATACTGGGCTCATCTAGTATGTACAATACGCCGGTAAGCTGAGTGCCTATTTGCGTTGCCAACCTGATGCGCTGTGCTTCGCCACCCGATAGCGTGCGCAGCGGTCGGTCGAGCTGTAAATAGTCCAGGCCTACCTCCAGTAAAAATCTAATCCGCTTCCGTATTTCCTTTAATATTTCAGTCGCTATTCGTTTTTGACGGTCATCGAGCCGGTCTTCCAAATGTTCGAACCAGTTCCACAATGAAGTAATATCGAGCCGGGCTAGTTCTGAAATATTTTTTCCATCGATCAAAAAATGCAAGGATTCTTTTCTTAATCTTGCGCCATTACAAGCCGGGCAAATTTGTGAAGTGGTATATTCATTTACCCATTCACGAATTTTATCTGAACCTTCGTCCCGCTGTTTCTCCAGAAAATTGATAATGCCTTCAAATTTAGTATTCCATTCGGTGCCGGGGTATTTCACTGATGAAACGGCCACGGGAACATTATCTCCATACAAAATCACATCGAGTATTTCGTCAGACAGATTTTTTAAGGGTGTGCTCAGGTCAGCATCATAGCGTTTAAGAATGGCTTGAATCTTCTTGAAAATCCAGATATCACGGTAGGGTCCCAGCGGCGCCAAACCGCCCCGGCTTATGGAAAGCTCGGGATCGGGAATAATGTTTTCTCTGGAAATTTTGTTTATAGTTCCCAGCCCATTACACTCAGGACATGCCCCATAGGGTGAATTGAAAGAAAAGTTGTTTGGAGCCGGTTCGTCGTAGGACAAACCTGTTTCGGGATCCATCAGGGTTTTCGAAAAATGATGTACTTGATTTGATTCATCAATAACCATCATCAGGCCTTTGCCCTGGTTCAATGCCGTTTTTACCGATTGGCCAATTCGATAGCGCTCGCTTTCATCGGTTTTCACCCGATCAATAACTACTTCTATATCATGAGTTTTGTAGCGATCAACCTGCATTTTAGCTACAATGTCCATTATTTCGCCATTGACCCGGACTTTGGTATAGCCCATTTTGGCTACTTGCTGGAAGAGCTCCCGGTAATGACCCTTGCGACCTTTAACTAGAGGAGCAAGTAAAATAGTTTTCTTACCTGAAAAGTGCTGCACAATATGCTCTACAATTTGCTCCTCCGATTGTCGAACCATTTTATTGCCAGATAGATAAGAAAAGGCTTCAGCAGAGCGTGCATATAGAAGACGCATGAAATCATAGATTTCTGTAACTGTACCAACCGTAGATCGTGGATTGCGCGAAATCGTCTTTTGCTCTATGGAAATTACTGGGCTCAAACCTTCTATTTTATCTACATCAGGTCGCTCCATGTCGCCAATAAAGGATCGCGCATAGGCCGAAAAGCTTTCCATGTACCTTCGCTGGCCTTCCGCATAGATGGTATCGAAGGCAAGGGATGATTTGCCGCTACCACTTATACCCGTAATCACCACGAGCTTATTTCGCGGTATCATCACATCGATATTTTTGAGGTTGTGCTCTCTGGCTCCGTATACTTCTATATTTTCAAAACCGGTGCCGTCAACAACATTGGCGACAGACTGTAACTCCTCCATAGTATTTTTCATGCTTTGCCCATTAGCCTAATGGCTTACATGAGCATTTATTAAACTTTATATTTGGCGTTAGGGTATGCCTTAATTTAATGAGAAACTGTTTTCTATTGAAAAATTATGCTTTGAACTATATCAACGAAATGCCTAACTCTTGCTTATAGCATAGTTAGAGACCTTCACCACTTACATCCTCCACACCTTCCGATCCCTCTTCTACAGGAGCTGTATTAAGTTGCAGTATCTTTTTATCGGGCATCTTCCAATAGCTATCAACAGGTAATTGAATAATATAGTTTTTTCCTCTTGCTACGGTAAGTGTATTTTTTCTCAACCATGGGTTGTATCGCTTCAGGATTTTATAATTGATACCTTGACTAAAAGCCCATTCGGCCAAGTTTGGAATTGAAGTACTCACCACAACTTCCCGGGTTATTTCTTTGGGATACAAATGTTTGGGCTCGAGATCAAATCCAAAATCTGCGGGGGATTCCATAATCAGTTTTATAGCAATCATTCTCGGTACATATCTGGCTGTTTCTTCATTGAGCAATAAATCCCAATAGGAATCAATTTGTTGGGTTTGAATACTGCGGTTTACGCCGGTAATACCTGCATTATAAGTTGCCGCTGCCATTGTCCAAGACCCCATACGATTGTAGGATTTCAAAAGGAACTTGCAAGCTGCATGTGTTGATTTAATGGGATCGTAGCGTTCATCTACTTCTATGGCTACTTCCAGACCCAGTTCTTTGGCGGTTCCTTCAAGCAATTGCCAAAAACCTACCGCTTTTCTTGGCGAAACCACGTTCCTCAAGTCACTTTCTATGATAGGTAAGTACGCAAAATCTTCGGGTATACCATAAGATTTTACAATGGCAGATAATTCATCAAACCACATATGACTTCTTTTGAGCAATAAAATGGTATTGGTATGCCAAAAGGTATTTATATGAAGTTCTCGATCGATACGCTGCAATACTTCCGGATCTTGAAGTGGCACTTCCTCACCTGCAAAAAAAAGTTTTTCAGGTATTTCTATTACCGGAAGTGTGTATACTTGAACACCATCTTTTTGGTTTGATGGCATGTGCAATACCGAGGGTTCTAATTGTTTATCTTGCTTAAGCGCAAGAGCGGCAATGAAAACAACCCCTAAAAATATGGATATAAATATAGCCCTGTTTTTCAAATTAAAAGTTTGGTGATAGTAAGTACCGTGTATAAAATTCATTTACAATTTCAACTGCCTCCATTGGTTCGTCTACCAGATGAAATAAGTCGAAATCTTCTTTACTAATATTTCCTTCCTTTTCGTAAACTGTTTTTTCCAGCCAATCCAGAATACCACCCCAAAAATCCTTGCCTACCAGAATAATGGGAAACCTCCCGATTTTATGGGTTTGAATGAGTGTGAGCGCTTCGAAAATTTCGTCTAAAGTGCCAAAACCACCTGGCATACCTATAAACCCTTGTGAGTAACGAACAAACATTACTTTACGCACAAAGAAATAATCAAAATTTATGTTTTTATCAGGATCTATATAAATGTTGGAACTCTGCTCATGTGGCAATATGATGTTGAGCCCAACCGATCGGCCACCTGCTTTATGTGCGCCTTTGTTAGCAGCTTCCATGATACCAGGGCCACCTCCGGAGATTACACCATATCCATGCTTTACAAGATTTTGTGCAATTTCTTCGGCCATTTTATAATATTTGCTATCGACCGGTGTGCGTGCAGATCCAAATATACTCACGCAAGGGCCAATTTTCGATAGCTTTTCGAAACCATCGACAAACTCACTCATGATTTTGAAAATAGCCCAGGAATCAGCGGTTTTTATCTCATTCCAGTTTTTCTGCTTAAAAGCCCTTCTAATGATCGTTTCTTCATCTGGCGAGAGTTTCGGTTTTTTGTCGTCCGATCCGTTTTCATTTTTCATAAAAAATATTACTATTGAGGTTTTACATTATTTCAAATCTCTTCATTTTTCAAGAGATGTACTAATGCAGGCTTTAGGTTTTCATATTTAAAATGAAAGCCCTCTTTTTTGATTTTGTCAGCACTTACATTACTTCCACCTAAGACAATCAAAGCCATTTCGCCCAGCATTGCCTTTAAAACAAATGAGGGCACCGCTGGGAGAAAAACCAATTTTCCCAATACTGAACCCAGCATTTTGGTAAATTCCTTATTGGTCACAGGATTAGGCGCAACTGCATTGAACGTTCCGATCAATTGTTCATTGGAAATGGCATATACAAACATCTGAATCAAATCGTCGATATGTATCCAGCTCATATATTGCTCACCACTTCCTAATGGCGCACCTACACCTAAACGAACAGGTTGAGCCATTTTTTCGAGAGCACCACCGGTTTTGCTCAAAACGATACCTATGCGCATTTTTACCAATCTGAGGCCTTGTAATGCAAATTGATCACTTTCTTCTTCCCAGGCTCTGGTCACGTCTGCCAAAAAATCGGCAGGTCTTATTAGTGAATCTTCATCAACCTTGGTTTTGCCACTATCACCATAGATCCCAATGGCCGAAGCACATATCACTGAAGTAACCTGATGTGGATTATTAGAAAGAAAATGATTGAGTAGCCGGGTCGATTCAGTTCGGCTATTGAGGATTTCCAGTTTGCGCTCATGTGTCCACCGTTTATCTGCCACGCCTGCTCCTGCCAAATGCACAATGGTATCTACACCCTCAAAAGCTTCAGGATCGATGTATTCTTTCTCGATATCCCAACCGAAAATATTGAGGTTCTTTTTCTTACTTCTACCCGATCGGCTTAGTAAATTTATTTTATACCCTTTTTCTGTAAGTGCATCAGTAAGCATAGATCCTATCATACCTGTGCCGCCAGTTATCAATATATGTTTACTCATGTTCTGTTATACTATTAATACATAGGTAATAACACTTAAAACAAAAAAAAGGTACGAAATAATGGAAATAGTCTTTCCGAGTTGAGAAATTAAATGCTTTTTAAAGTTTCTTTAATTTTTATCCAACGAGATTGATCCATTCTTGCACCTAAAACTTCCAATACATTTCCGGCAAGCAAAGCGCCAATTTTTCCACATCGATCGAGGCTCATGTCATGAACCATGCCATACAGAAAACCTGCGGCATATAAATCGCCAGCTCCTGTGGAATCAATGCTGTTCACTTCAATAATGCCAACTTTATGCGTTTTACCTGATGATTTGATAAAAGAACCTCCCTTTCCAATTTTCACTACGGCTATATCACACATTTCGGCTAATTCATTCAAAGCTGCTTCGGGTTCTTTGCCCGTTAGTGCTTTGGCCTCTTCTTCATTGGCAAATACAATGTCAACATAATCGCGTATAATCTCTTTGAGAAATTCAAGATTGGCCTCTACTACATTGTAACTGGCCATATCAAGAGAAATGGTTAAGCCTTTAGCCGCGGCTTTTTGAACTGCCTGCCTTATCAATTCATGATTTTGTACCAAATAACCTTCAATATGAAAATAATGGTAGCCTTCAAACAAGTCATCTTGCAAATCGTCAGGTGTAAGTTCGATAGCCGCCCCCAAGTGGGTAGCAAAAGTTCGCTCTGCATCGGGACTTACAAGGGCGATGGCCGTACCAGATGGCATATTGCCAATAAGCAACTGTGCTTGTACATTTATTTCTTCGAGGCCTTTACGAAAAAGATCTCCAATAACATCATTACCTATTTTGCCAATATATCCGGTATCTACGCCTAAATAAGCCAGTCCGTTTATGGTATTGGCAGCAGAGCCACCAGAGGCTATTTCCTGCTTAAGTCCTGCAATACCGATTTTTATTTTTTCTGCCCTAAGGGCATCTACAAGTTGCATACTGCCTTTTGGCAAGTCAAATTCGGAGAGCAATTTGTCGTTTTCCAGCATGGTCATAATATCGACCAGCGCATTGCCCATCCCTAGTACTTTCTTCATATTTAATATCTTGTTGCATTAATAAAATTGAACCTGTAAAAATGCGGATTTTTTGCTTCGTTTCTAAATGTTGTGGAATAAAGAAATAGACTCAGAGCAGTATTTTGCGCATGGCGGTACCCAGATTTGTTGACATGGCTGTAAATTGTGCTTGTACACTTTGCATAAAATCCTGGTCGGCCAGCAAATGCAAAACTTCCTTTTCGTTGGTAATATCCAGCGCGTTGATTTTATAGGTCTGTTCTAAGCTGCCCTCTTCGAATTTGAGCAGGTATTTATTGTTCCAATGGAAAATGGTGACTTTATAGCCATCCTTTTCTGTTTCCAGTACTACTCTCATTACAGTTAGTTTTTCTTTATAAACAGGTTGGCTAAAAGTTTGCCATGAATCCGAAAAATACGAAAATTGAGATGGGCTATAGACATTTTAACGCCTTTTTCCTTTTTTAAGAAAAATAGCCTCTGGAGCAAGTGCCCGCTTGTACCTAATTTAAGCTTAGTATCCAGCTACAAATTACTCGGAAAATCAATTTAGTTAATTTCAAAAACCATACTTTTGTCATTCATTCACAACACTATTTATGCTCTATTCGCTTATTCTTCTATTTTTTATAATGTCGGGCACAAACAACCCGGACAAAACTCGATTTTTAGAATATGAAAACAGCCAGGTACTTACCACTTACCAGGCTCCAGATATTTTTTATGGTACTTACAAAGGTGCCAGGCAGGGATTTCTTACACTTAATGCGGATGGTACAGGAATCTATAAATACGACTATCCTGTACCAGGGCCAGATGGCTGTTTGGAAGAGGAAATAGCATTTATATGGGGCTTTATTGTCGATGACGCTGGCAAATTGGTAAAATTTGAACGCGAGTACGGACTTTCTTATCCTGTGATTTTTTCGGCAGAAGGAAATCGCGGCTTTCAAGGATGCACCAAAAAAGCCATCATAGATTATATTCAACACCGAAAAGATGGCAGCATGCATGTTTCTTCATCTGACGATTGGAAGAAATAGCAGCATGAAAATTCATTACTTAAAACAGGTTTTTTAGCTCTTTTCAAGCTCAAACACGGTGATTTCGGGCATTATGCCAATTCTGCCAGGGTAGCCGATATAGCCAAATCCTCGATTTACATACAGATATTGCTGTCCTTGCTGGTAAAGGCCTGCCCATTGTTTGTATATATACTGTGAAGGACTCCATTTAAAATCACCTACCTCAACACCAAACTGAAATCCGTGTGTATGGCCTGCAAAAGCAATGTCAATATCTTTGTAATCGGGCCTTATCTGGGCATCCCAATGGCTCGGATCATGCGAAAGTAATAATTTTACTGGTTTATCTTCCGCACCTTGCATGGCCACTTCCATATCTCCATATTTAGAAAATCTTCCAGCACCCCAATTTTCCACGCCTATCACAGCCAATTCATCTACGCCTTCTTTAATGGCTACATTTTCATTTCGCAGCAATCGCCAACCCATTTGTTTATAGGCAGTTTCCAAATCCATTAGATTTTGCATTTTAGCGGTTTCACTTGGCCAAGAATTGTAGTCACCATAATCATGATTACCAAGTGATGCAAATACACCGTGAGGGGCTTGTATTTTTGCAAAAATGTCTTTGTATCCATTGAGTTCCGAAGATCTGTTATTGACAATATCGCCTGTAAAAAATACCAGATCAGGTTTTTCGGCAATGACCATTTCTACCCCACCAATCACCGCTTTTTTATTAAAAAAACTACCGGAATGAATGTCTGAAAGTTGAACGATGCGAATGCCATGAAACGCAGCCGGCAGGTTTGCAAGCTTAATTTTGACACGATGGATGCGGTAATTGTGTGCGCCACTCAAAATTCCAAAACCCATGGTGGCAGCAGGAATAGCTGTAGATAGTATAACAGCCCTGGATAAAAACTGAGAACGGGTAAGGGTATCTAATTTTTGAGTTGTTGGTTTGGGACTGGTTTTATTCTTGTTAAAGGATAACAAGGTATGGTATATCCATTTAAATAACCTGATAAGGTCGTCGATAATGAGAAAAACCAAGCCAAAGCTTTTTGAAAAATAATTGATAAAAAGCAATACAATTATAGGTGTTCTGAAAGCTGAAGGTAGGATAGTTGGTATGGCAAAACGATAGACCAGATATAGCAAAATACAGGAAATTGAAAAAACCCAGTACACGGTATAAATAGCTTTGCGCCAGGGTTTTGCCACGTTTTTAAAGGTGACCTTTATGGCCTCGAAAATGTAGAATTCTACAGCAATAAATACAAACGTGGCTATCAATGTAATGATCAATGGATCAATCATAAGTTAATGTAATTCAGGGGATTAAATCTAATGCTATTGGGGTCTTGTCTTTAATAATTTCGTATTGCCGTCAAGGCACGCCAGCTGTTTTTTGATGCTGAAGAGTAAACAGAACAAAAAGAAAATCCGGTGCACGTAGTACAACGATGCACCGGATGAGATTAATCTTTGGAAGCTACTAATTTACTGGCTCTAAAAGCCATTTTGTCGGCCAGTAGATACATAACAGGTACCACGACTAAGGTAAGGAAAGTCGAGAAGATAAGCCCAAAAATCACTGTCCAAGCCATAGGCCCCCAGAATAATGCATTGTCACCACCCCAATAAATATTTGGATCGAAATGCGTAAACAAAGTCACATAATTGATATTGACACCTAAAGCCATAGGTAGCAGCCCTAGTACCGTAGTAATGGCTGTTAGCAATACCGGACGTAGTCTGGTTGCTCCTGCAATTTTGATGCTTTCTAATAGGTCATTATATGGCAATCTATCATCTTCGCCAATGCCAACCTCTTGACGCTTACGTTGGCGCACCAAATTGGTATAGTCAATCAATACAATGGCATTGTTTACTACCACACCTGCCAGTGATATAATACCAATACCCGTCATGATGATGATAAAATCCATATTAAAGATAACCAGACCAAGAAATACACCGATGGTACTGAAAATCACTGATGCCATTATTATAAATGGTGTTACGACCGAATTAAACTGTGCAACTATTATTAAAAATATAGTGAGAACGGCTATCATCAGCGCACGCATCAAAAACGCACTCGATTTTTCTTGTTCTTCTTGCTCGCCGGTAAATTTCAATTCATAGCCTTCTGGCAATTCAAAGTCACTCAACAAAGTATTTAATTCAGCTACTATTTCATTGGCGTTGTACCCTTCTATTACATTAGAATAAATTGAAATCACCCTATCCAGATCTTTTCTTTTGACCGAACCATATGTAGAGGTATATTCGATGGTAGCTACAGCAGAAATAGGAATCTGCTTCAAATTGCCTTTATTATCTCTAAAAGTGACTTTCTTGTTAAGTAAAGCGTCGATATTATAGCGATACTCGTCTTTTAGACGCAATTGTATCGGATATTCATCCTCACCTTCTTTAAACTTTGAAACTTCGTAACCAAATAAGGCGGTACGCAATTCTGAAGCAATGGAATTGGTCGATAGCCCAAAGCGACGTGCTTTATCTCTGTCTATATTCACCAATAACTCCGGCTTTCCGGTTTCCAAATCGCTCTTAAGCTCTTGAATACCCGCAATGTTGGCATCACTAATTTCTTTCATAACTGCCTCCGAAATGGTGATAAGCCTGTCAAATTTCTCCCCACTGAGCTCTATGTTTATTGGCTTGCCAACAGGTGGCCCCATATTATCCTGATCCAATGTGATCTGTACACCCGGGTATTTCTCCATAGCTACTCTAAGCTCCTCCATTACCTTGTTGGTATTTACACCATTTCTGAATTCATATTCATAAAACGCCACGGTGATCAATGCTTTATTTGGGGTAGCCTGTTCACCTGCCATTTGGTTAGGATCATTGGCACCTTCGCCCACATTAGTGATGATAGATTCAACACTTGCTTTGTAGGGTTCAATCAACTCAATGATTTCAGCTTCTATTTTTTTGCTTATTTCATTGGTACGCTCAATATCTACACCTATTGGATTTTCAACAAATACATTGATGTAATTGGGCTGTGAATTTGGAAATAAAGCTATCAACGGAGAACTTACTGTTAGTAGAAATATTGAGAATATCAGCAACAACACCGTGCCACCAAATACAGCTGTTGGCATGCGACCTCGCAAAGCAAAGTTTAAGGTTCTGTTATACTGTCTTTCTATATATGGGATAAAGCGGCCTTGAAACCAATTTACCCCTGGATTTAAGATATAGATTTGTGCTGGTGCCCCTAGCGCAATCAACATCAGGATATTGGCAAAGCCATAACTACCACTGAGATAAAAGGGAATAGACAAAAGTACCAAACCGCCTGCCATTATTAATAATCTGGTTCTATGTACTTTCTTTTCCTCCAGTTTCATA
>DAIQNU010000084.1:0-11562 GCA_036788235.1 Cyclobacteriaceae bacterium | reverse complement strand
TTTGATCTACTTATAATTATTGTATTGACTTTGCCATCCTTAAGTGCCTTTTCTAAAGAAAGTAAATCATCATAAACGGGAATTGCCTTTCCCGCAGACCAGACGAAAGCCGGGTTAAATTGTTTATAGGCAACAATTTCATCATATTCTTTCCAAATATGGCTGCTGTTATGCACTGGATTTTCAACGTATAATTTTGGCCAAATCATTGAGAAAAACATAATCGCTCCAACACCCCATGCTGAAGTTAAACTTATAACTGCTGCACTTTTGTTCTCTTTATACCAAAAGAACCATGCTAAGACAGATCCAAAAGTTATAGGTAGTAGGTATATAGCCAAATAGGATAAATGCTTCATTTTTGCTTGTCCTTCAATTGCAAAATATGACCCTAATGGTATCAAAAGAGCTATTATAAAAATTAAATGTATAATCTGAGGCTTATATTTTTTTATTGAAGGTGGTTTTGTCATACTAAGGTAACTCCCTAATATGACCGCCAAAAATGGGATAGCCGGTCCAATATACGTTGGCAGCATAGTTTTGCTAAATGAAAAGAATAAACCTATTACCACCACCACAACCAGAGCATATTTGATAAAAGGGGCAGTTTCGGCTTTAAAAATCTTTCTTATAGCCGGGAAAGCAAATAAAGAATATGGCAGCAAAGCTACCACTATCAAGAGAAAAGGCAGCAAGAAAAATCCATGATGCCCTTCCATAGTTGAAGTATATCGTTCTAAATTGTGTTTTAAGAAAAATCCATTTAGCCACTCACCTTTTGTCTTTACACCCACTGCAATGTACCATGGCAAGCCAATACAGAGAAAAATCAATAATCCCTCTGGAATGCGCAAGGTTTTCAGTGTAGAAAATGTAAATCGTTTTGTCCAAAGCAGATAAACAATTGCTACTATGCCTGGTAATACAATCGCTATTAGACCTTTTGTGAGAAATGCAAAGGCTGCAAAAATATAGGCGTACAATATGTTTTTTTGTTCTTCTAAGCCCTTAAATACATATATAAAAGTAAGGTAGAGAAAGACAATAAGATAAGGATCGGGAACAGCTAATCGAAACTGAACGATAAATTGTAATGAGGCCAATAAAATAAGTGATTGATACCAAGCGGTTTTTTTATCCAGAATTTTTGAGGAAAAGTAATAGGAGAGCAAAAGTAAAAGGACACCAAAAACTGCTGAAAAAAAGCGGGCGCCTAAGGCATTAACACCAAAAATCATATAACCAAGCCGCATAAAATAGTAATGTAATATAGGTTTGTCAGTTCTTAATTGGTTATTGAATGTGGGTACTATCCATTCTTCCTGCTCCATCATTTCAGCGGCACATGTTGCATTTTTAACTTCGTCGAGTATATATAGAGAGGTATCTCCGAGCCGAAAGAAGAGAAGAATAAGGCCAATTATAATTAGTACAAGATATGGGCGCATAGGATTTTTTTTGCCGCAATCTAGTATTTGGATGCGTGTTTAATGTTAAGCCAGTATCAAATATTTAATATTAATAAAACTATTTAGTAATATTAGAGCAAAAATAGAAGACTACTTTTATATATGGAATTGTCCTTGGTTATTACAGTTTTCAATGAAGAAGACAACATTAATCCGTTATTAAGTCAGATTGAGTCAGCATTATCTGACTACAACTACGAGATTATTCTGGTCGATGATGGCTCTACAGATTCAACTGTGAAAAGAATTGAAGAAGCACAAAATCCTAATGTCAAATTAATTGTTTTTACCAGAAATTTTGGCCAAACAGCCGCAATGGCTGCTGGCATACAAGCTGCAACTGGTACTTATATAGCCACTTTAGATGGCGATTTGCAGAATGATCCAACCGATATACCTTTCATGCTTAAGAAGTTGAAAGAAGAGGATTGGGATATGGTAGGAGGAGTTCGTAAAAACAGACAGGATGGGGCACTTCTAAGGAAATTGCCGAGCAGAATAGCCAATAAGCTAATTCGAAACCTCACCGGGATTACCCTCAGAGATTATGGATGTACATTAAAAATTTTTCGTGCCACTATGGCAAAGAATTTAGGTTTGTATGGTGAATTACATCGCTTCATTCCCATTTTGGCGGTTTTAGAGGGGGGTAGTATTACAGATGTGGAGGTTAAGCACCACCCACGTTTGCATGGACAATCAAAGTATGGCCTTGGAAGAACCTTAAAAGTGATGAGTGATTTGCTACTTATGGCTTTCTTTAAAAAATATTTCCGAAGACCTATTCATTTTTTTGGCCCTTTGGGCTTTTTGTGCTTTGCTGGCGGATTTGTCATTAGTCTTTATCTATTGATTATAAAAATTATGGGTCAAGAGATATGGGGACGACCTTTGTTGCTGCTAGGAATAACGCTCGTATTGGCAGGCATTCAATTTCTTACTTTTGGCCTTATTGCAGAATTGGTTATGAGAGTTTACTATGAGTCACAACAGAAAAAGCCGTACTCAATCAAAAGGGAGGTTAGTTTTAGTCAAGATGCATCTACTACATCTTCAATTGCAAATAAGCACTTCGAACATATACCGTAATTCCCATGAGCTGAGCAAGGATAATAACCGGGTCGAAACCATGTATTGGATGCCAGCAGCCATATATTAAAAGCATAAACGACCCGATTATGCTTATGTACCAAAAAAATATTGGAAAAGCAGAGCTACCAATTCGTTCGGCATAAATCCATTGCAAAACAAACCTTGCATTCATAAAAAGCTGTCCGACAAAACCAATTAAAGTAATTGCGTTTCCAGTCATTGAAAAAAATTGAAAATCAGTATAGAAAACAAAATATATGAGCATAGTCAATGGCAATACTATAGAAAGTACTTTCCAGATTTGTGCGTATCCAGACCATTTACCCTGTAACTGAATATTGCGAATGTAAATGAGGTAAGTAATTAATTGCCCAACTACTATTACTACATCTTGCCTGAGGATACCATACAATAAAAAAAGTAATGCCGCCCATAAGCTGAACAACCAATATAATACCGGAGCGCTATTCGTTCTATTCTTTTCGGTGTACCAGAGCTGTACCAGAAGGCGAATACCAAACAATCCTTGCGATAAAAATCCTAATAGCAAAATCATATGCTAATATATAGCTTAGATGAACACATTGGCAGCATTCACAAAAAGTTCACCATTTGATAACATTGAATGCCTAATTGTACATCATATTGAGGGCTTGCGATCGATAAAAAACTTATCAGATTAAATTGGATAAAGTATAGTTGTGTCATATTTAGATCCAGATACCACTTCGCCTAAGTGGTATCACAATAACTTAACAATACCATAAAGCAAAGATCTTGATGCTTTGTATCAGCCTCTCTATATTTCGCACTAATTTAGAATTTATGGGTGGGGTGGTTGATAATTCAGACGAAAAATTACTTAAGCTCATCGCTTCTGATAACGAAAATGCACTTGAAGTTCTTATTGACCGCTATATGGAACCCCTGTGCAAATTTTCTTTTAGTATACTCAACTCAAAAGAAGAGGCTGAGGAGGTTGTAGCTGATGTTTTTATTAAACTTTGGCAAAATAGACGTTCCATTGTCTTGCAAGGAGAACTCAAGAATTATTTGTTCTCAGCAGTCAAAAATCAATCTCTCAACTACATAAAAAAAAATGCTAAGCATAAACATCTTGATGTTGAGAAACCTGAACTGATACAGCTTTACTCAAGTTATGAAGCAGATTCTGCACTTTGCTTTGATGAGCTTCAAGACAATATAAAGGCCTTGCTTTCTACACTTCCGAGGCAACAAAAAATAGTACTTAGCCTACATGGAATCGATGGTTTCTCGCTGGATGAAATCGCTACTATTTTGAATATATCCAAAAATACAGCCTACAACCATTTGCATCTTGCCGTAAAATTTATCGCTAATAAGTTCAACTCCGTGCTTTAGTACCGCTTGCAAAGCAATACCTCTCACCCAAAAGCCATTCGTATTTATTAGAGCTTAATATTAAGTTAACCTAAAAGTAAAGTTTTGATAATTATATCCACTGGGGATTATTGCCATCACTGTTGTCTTATTATTGAAAGTCAACAATATGGATAAGGAATTATTTTTAAGCCTGGTAACAAAGGAATTAGCAGGGATTATTACCAAACAAGAAAGAGAATTACTTGAATCTTTTAAGAAGGAAACTTATTACCAAAACTTATATGAGTTTCTACAAGAGAGTGGAAAAAAATCTTCTATTGAAGGTACTTCACCTGAATTTGATTTAGAAAAGGTCAAATCTAAGGTCATGAATTATGCTAAACGTGACCTCTCAAGTAAAAAAGCCTATGAAGATGTCAGGCCCACCAAGATCTTCAAAATAGGAAATTTATTGAGATATGCAGCCACTTTGGCAGTATTTATCACGGTTGCATACTTAACACATCATTTTATATTACTGCCAGCTTTGATGCCAACACCAGAGGCTTACAACCATTTGGTCACTAAGCCTGGTGAGCATAAGAAAATAAAATTAGAAGACGGATCACTCATTACTTTAAATGGTAATAGTGAAATCAAGTTTCCAAAAAGCTTTGATAAGGATATCCGAAAGGCATATATAAAGGGAGAAGCTTTTTTTGAGGTACAAAGTGATGAGAACAGACCTTTCATAGTTCATATTGATTCTCTAAGAATAAAAGTATTGGGAACTACTTTTAATGTAAATGCCTTTGCTGAAGAGGCCATCGTCGTTTCACTTATCGAAGGTAAAGTACTACTGGAAGCTGATAAATTTAACCAACCCGTTCAGCTCCATCCCCAAAAGCAAATAACCGTAAAGAAATCAGATTTTGAATATGATATTTCAGCATTTAACAACACGAGCACCGTGGGTTGGAAAGATAGAATATTTGTATTTGAAAATATGCCATTAGTGCAAATATTGAATCAATTAGAAAATAGTTATGGAGTTGAATTTTCCTATGATCTTAAATCGATCGGCAAGTGTAGAATCAACGCAGAATTTAATAATGAAAGTATTTGGACCATTATGGAAGGTATTAAGTATGCCGCTGGAATTGATTATACCATAGATACTAAGAATCAAATATCATTGCATGGTATGGCATGCCAATAAAAATTAAAAAAGAAAAGCCTATGTAAATATGGATCAAAAAAAAGCGCCCGGATATAGGCGCTTCCTTAAAGGTTTTCGGTCAAATACAGTTTGCACCTGATTTGGCCGCTTTAAAGTCATTCTAACAAATTACCACATTTGTCAAAACATATAAAATTATGAAAATAAGATTATTTTACACAATAATTCTCATGTCTTTTTACCTTTTAGTTTTACAATTCATCCTCTGTTCATTTGTATTTGCAACCGGAATTGTCAGCGGACAATCGTTAGATGATGTAAAGCTGAGTCTAGACTTACATGATGTATCAATAAAGGAGGCATTTAAGCAAATTAAAAATCAAACGGGTTTCAATTTTATTTATTTACAAGGAGAACTCCATGAAAAGGAGAGACTTGACATCCATGCGCGCGATAAAAGTTTAAAGGAAGTATTGCAGGTAATAGCGAATCAAAAAAAGCTTGATTTTAAGCGAGTAAACAAATTGATAGTCGTTAAAAAATCGAAGTTTGAACAGCCGCTGATATATGAAGATACCCTGCAAACAAGTAGAATTATCACAGGTAAAATCATAGACGCTCAAACTGGAACACCCTTACCTGGTGTAAATGTTGTAATCAAAAATACCAATACAGGTGTGATAAATGATATTGATGGAAACTATTCCATAGAAGTTCCGAATGAACTATCCATTTTGGTGTTTTCTTCAGTTGGGTACGTCTCTCAAGAGATCCAAATAGGCAACCAATCGGTCATCAACGTCAACCTAAATGAAGACTCCAAAGTCTTAGATGAATTAGTGGTTGTTGGATATGGCTCCCAGTCTGGTAGGGATATTACTGGGTCTGTGACTAAAATCGACAGCAAAAGTATTAAAGATTTTCAAACAAGTACTTTCACTGAAGCATTAGCAGGCCAGGTGCCTGGAGTTCAGGTATTGCAAACCACTGGTGTACCAGGTGCAGCACCATCTATTCGAATTAGAGGAGTAGGTTCCATTACTGCTGGCAACGAGCCACTTTATGTAGTGGATGGATTTCCAATGGGTAATGATGCACTGAACATGTTTAATACTAACGACATCGAGTCCATTACTGTATTAAAAGATGCCTCAGCAACCTCTATTTATGGGTCAAGAGGATCAAATGGTGTCATTTTGATTACAACCAAGCGAGGTAAATCAGGAAAGCCACAACTGACATTTGACTCATATATTGGTTTTCAACAGGTTGCAAAAAAAATGGATGTACTGTCTCCAGAAGAATATGCAGAGTTCACCATGGATGCCTCTAATAATGGTTGGGCAACTTTAGGTGGTAATATTAATGACCCCAATGAACTCAGGCCAGCTTTTTATCGAAATTCTCCCTACCTACTTGAACCTGAAAAATGGGATAGAACAGATTGGCAGGATGAAATCTTTCGAACAGCCCCAATTCAGAATTATGAAATGACAGTTTCAGGAGGAAATGAGTATGTAAACTACAGAGTATCAGGAGGGTATTTTGATCAGGATGGAGTTGTCGAGAATACTAATTTCAAAAGGTACTCATTAAGGACTAACATTGATACAAAAATTTCTGATAGATTAAAACTAGGTATCGGGTTAAACTATTCACTAATCGACGAGCAATTGGTTTCTGACCATGGTACTTGGAACCGAGGAGTAATTGGAACCGCAATTGGTTTGCCTGGTTTTTTTGCTCCTATAAATGAAGATGGTAGCTATTCAGACCATAGAGGTTTTGGTTTTGGTGTTTCTGCAGCACGGAATCCCATGATTTTTATTAATGAAGAAAAAAGGCAAAGGGATCAGTCAAGGTTACTAGCTAACATGTTTATAGAGTACGAGCTACTCAAAGGCCTAATGTTCAGGTCATCTATAAATGCAGACCGTTTTGATTCAAAGCTAAATTATTTCCGAAATGAGACCAAATTTGGTAATGCTAAAATCCCAGGTCATGGTTCGGGGATATTACCTTCTGAAGGAAGTTATAATGCAAGTAGTGATTTAAATTGGCTTATGGAGAATACTTTAAATTATGATCTTGAGCTCAGAAAAAATCATAGAATAAATGCTTTGATTGGTTACACAGCCCAGAAGGCGCAGCTTGGTTCAGCATCAATCAATGCAAATAATTTTCAGAACAATCTTGTGCCAACCCTGAATGCTGGAGAGGTTACAGGCGCTGGAACCAACCAACAGGAATGGTCATTGCTTTCGTACTTAGCAAGAATTAATTACTCATTTAATGAGACTTATTATGCCACATTTACAGTACGACGCGATGGTTCTTCAAGGTTTGGAGCTGACAGAAAATGGGGTGTCTTTCCATCTGCTTCTATTGGATGGATAGTTTCTGAAGAAAGCTTCATGGCAGGCTCTTCATTTGTAGACTATTTGAAAATCAGAGGCAGCTATGGATTATCAGGTAATGATGCTATACCTAATTATGGCTCTATAGGCTTATTGGCTGGTTATGATTATGTTATAGGCAATCAACCAATAACAGGACTTGCTCAATCGACCATATCAAACAGCGACTTGAGCTGGGAAAATTCAGAGCAAATAGATATTGGGATCGAATTTGGTGTACTTGGAAACCGTATTCTCATTGTGGCGGACTTATTTCAGAGAATAACACAAGACTTGTTATTAAATGTAAATGTCCCAAGTATATTGGGTTTTACAAATTCGCTCCAAAACATAGGTAAAGTCAGAAACAGAGGTATGGAGTTGACATTAATGACCAAAAATTCCACTAGTGAATTTAAATGGTCTACAGATTTCAATATCTCTTTTATTAGAAACAAAGTACTCGCTTTAGGCCCATCTGGCGACCCTATTATTTCAACCACTTACGGTGGGTCATCAACACATATCACACAAGTTGGAAGACCTATGGGTGAGTTCTTTGGATATATCTGGGATGGGATTTACAATTCGCAAGAAGAAATCAATAGTCGCCCATCTTTACCAACTGATGAGCCTGGAAGTCCTATAATTTTAGATGTAAACAATGATAATGAAATTACAACCGCTGACAGGACAGTAATTGGAAATCATTATCCAAATTTTGTTTATGGTGTCAAAAATGCTTTTTCATATAAAAACTTTGACCTAAATATATTTATTCAAGGAGTTCAAGGAGTAGATATTATGAATGTGGGGAAAAGACAAACAATGGTACTAACTGGAAGAACTAACCAGCTTGGGGAAGCAAGAGAACGTTGGAGGTCACCTGAGCAACCAGGAAACGGTAAAGTGCCAAAAGCTAATATTGATGTGTATGGTGTAGTCAGAGACCCTTCGACATTTTATGTTGAAGATGGTTCCTATCTAAGGATTCGTAATGTTACCATAGGATATACCTTAAACAGGAGTTTGGTAGATCGTATCGGATTGGGAAATGCACGAGTCTATGCTTCTGCGATGAATCTTTTAACATTATCGAAAAACACCGATTTCAATCCTGAAATCAGTACATTCCATAGCGGTTTAACCCCCGGGACAGCCGATATCAATTATCCTGTAGCTCGTACGGTTTCTTTTGGAATAAACTTAACCTTTTAATTTCTGCATAGTCATAATTTTAGAAAGATGAAAAATATTAAATCAATATTGATCATAATATCAATAATCACTGTACAAGCTTGTTCGGAGGATTTTATTGAGCTCGCGCCAATTTCAAATGCCAATGTCGATATTTTTTTCAAATCACAAGGCGATTTTGAATCAGCAATAGTTGGTGCCTACGCCACACTTGCATCAAGTGGAACTTATCATGATTATATGCAATTAATTGGTGATTTAAGGTCAGATAATACGGAAATGGGTACCACAGCAAGTGTTCGGTTTCCTTTTTTTGACATGTCAGAATTTAGGGATCAAGTAACAAGTACGATTTTTAATAACGTTTGGAATCATCATTTTCAAGGTATTTCAAGAGCTAATCTCATTTTGGAAAAAATTGATGAAATAGAACTTTCAGAAACCTTTGAACAGCGAATAGTCGGGGAATCACGTTTTTTAAGAGCTCTTTTTTATTTCAATCTAGTTAGGGTTTTTGGAGATGTTCCATTATTGTCTGCTAACCTGAATTCAATTGAGGAGGCTTACAGCATAGGCAGAACGGATCAAGATTTGGTTTATGACCAAATTATTGAAGACTTAATATTCGCCGAAAGTGTATTGCCTATTGAAGTAAGGGGAGAAGCTGGTAGAGCCACAAAAGGCGCGGCTATGGCTTTGTTAGGTAAAGTGTATCTCACTTTGCATGAATATGAAAAAGCAGGTATCAAATTAAAAGAGGTTATAGATGCTGATCAGTATGGCCTAATGACAAATTATGAAGATCTATGGATGGTTGAAAATAAAAATCATAAAGAATCAATATTTGATGTGCAATTTTCTAGGAGTTCCACTTTTTCTACAGGTTCTGATTTTGTTATAAGATACACCCCATACCTTTATACCAACTTACCCTATTACTCTACAGGCGGTGGGTACAATATTCCAACAGAAGATTTGATTAATGCTTATGAAGAAAATGATCTAAGGAAAAACGCCTCGTTACGTGAATTTTATGTTACACCTAACAATGATACTATTGATGGATTGGAAGGACGATATTGCATAAAATTCTACAACATGCCAACATTAGGGCAGGGTTCTGATGATAACTGGCCGGTAATTAGATATGCAGATGTTTTGCTAATGTATGCCGAAGCTTTAAATGAAATTTCTTTTCAGGCAGATGGTGAAGCATTTACTTATTTAAACGAAATAAGAAATCGTGCTGGGTTACCAGATAAAACGGCTGGTAACCCAAACCAGGAACTTAGGATAAATACACAAGATGAATTCCGGCTTGCTATTGAACAAGAGCGAAGAGTAGAGTTAGCTTTTGAAGGGCATAGGTGGTTTGATCTTGTGAGAACAGGGAGAGCGATTGAAGTACTTAATCCAAAAGTTAATGATGATATTCAGGTACATCAACTGCTTCTACCAATTCCTCAAACACAAATTGATATCAATCCAAGACAAATAAAGCAAAATCCAGGTTATTGATCCTTATTATGAAATGTTATTTAGTTTTTACTTTACTTTTTCTAGGTTCCTGCTATCATAAAGATGATAGCAGGAATATTTTATACGTTGATGCGGTTTTCAAAGTAGATGTACCAGCCCCAACCTCAGATAAGCCACAAAGCAAAATTTGGTATTCAAATGGTGTTTGGCATACCATATTACCAACTTCTTCGGGACCTACTCTTTGGCAAAGAGAATTAGATGGATGGGTGAAAAATGATAGAATTAGTGATTTGCTACAAGATCGACCTGGAAAAGCCGATGTATTTCATCAAGATGGCGTTGTGATGGCAGTTTTGGTTGGAGATTGTGAATTACAAATCATTGATCTTACTTTAGAAAAGCCATCAATAGTATCAATTCCCATACCTGATAATTGTAGTGCTATAGAAACTGCCACAATCACCCAAGATAATTCAGGCGTATGGTGGGTAGCAGCTGATATGAATACCAGTATATTGGTTTGGGGTTCATCAAATGGAATAGATTGGGAGGAACCCTATTTACTGGCTGATGATGTAAATGAAGATGACATATGTGTTATAGCTAAGTTGCCTGAACATATTTCAGTGATATGGTCAAACCAGAACAATCAAAGTATCTTTGAATCTATTCACTATGACAAAGATTCTTTGAAAGTATGGTCAAATCCAATTACAGTACAACAAGGTAATTATAATGCCGATGATCATTTAAATACCACCTTATTAGAAAATGGGACACTAATGGTAATTAGTAAAAACAGTTTGGATAAAATTGACAGTCCTCAATTTGTATTAAGAGCCAGGCAAACCTCAGGTATTTGGAATAATTTTCCTATAATCGATTTAACTACAAAGGAAATGCCAACGCGACCTGTAATAACACGTAGCTCAAGTGGTGAAATTATAACAGCATATGCTGTGAAAAATGTAGAACCTAAAGATTTCCACATTTCAATTGCACAAATTAAAAAACAATCGGATAGCTGGTTGGCAATAGAAAAGCTTAAAATCAAAGCAAGGAAAGATAGTAAGGTTAACAATGTAACAGTAAGTAAAGAACCGTTACCTGAAAACGCTCCTTGGATTATTCTTTTTTCCGATGACCAAGGATTTGTTTATGAATTTGATTTAAAAGAAGTTCAAACTTTGTTTTGAATTTAAAGTCTAAACCTATTCAACTTAAAGTTTCGCGGGGTTTGGACGCAAGTAAAAAGGTGGAAAAATATAATCGTCATTTTTACAGCGTTAACTAAAAAATGTGATCTTGCTTTAAGTTAAAAATCAACAAAGCCCAAGGTGTAACCCCTGGGCTTTGTTGATTTTTATAGTTAGACAAAATATTAAAATCTCCTGACAGG
>DAIQNU010000083.1:11228-11655 GCA_036788235.1 Cyclobacteriaceae bacterium | reverse complement strand
CAGATGTTAGACATCAAAGCATCCAATACCAACAAAATCAAAGTTTATGCTGATGCGAGCAGAAAACAGCTATTATTTGAGGGCGCAGTATTTACTTTAAATACAGGAGAAGCCAAGCAAACTTTCTATATTTCGAATGCTCAATTTTCATTGGAGAGTGCAGCCAAGCAAGTTCAGATATTGCCTGTAAAAACAAAAATGGATTTGGTTACTACACCTGATACTTTAAATTATAGCAATCAGTTATTTGCAAAAATCGAAGATGCTTCTACTGAAATAGGAACTTATGAATGGACAAAAGATTCGCAATTGCTCGGTCATGATCCTTATGTAATTGTGCCTGTTTATGGCGAAAATCCCACCGAGCTTTCCATTACCAAAACAAATCATTTGGGATGTTCTAAATCAAGCTCTCTGGTTATTTTGC
>DAIQNU010000083.1:0-11218 GCA_036788235.1 Cyclobacteriaceae bacterium | reverse complement strand
CACCAAGCTGAACAAATGCAGTATCTTGATTCATTGGATGACCCAATTTTGCAAGATAAGAGATTTCTCCAAAAGAAAGTCCTGCTCCAGCTCCTGCCCAAATCGAAGCTTGCCTACAGGAAAACATTCAAATACATCCTGAGAATGGCAATGTGTTTATTTTCTATGCCGATGCTCAAAAGTCGAAAATACTTCACAAAGGCACGACCTATAGTATGAAGGTTGAAAATACCGAAAATCGAATTTACGTATCATCAATCGATAGCCTTTTGGAAAGCAAGTTGGTTGTTATTGACATTGTAGGCAAATCAAACAATGCCTCAATTGTTGGCGAAAATATAGCAATATTGGGAAATACGCTCAATCTGGAAGCTCAGGCGAACTCAGCTCTTCAATATAGATGGATATTGCCAAATGGCCAGACAAGTGAAGGTAGCCATCTTACAACTTCTTTTGCCGCTATTGGCGAATATTCGATAACAATGTTGGCCTTGAGTGCGACAACTGGATGTATTGATTCAATACATCATCAGGTTTCTGTCATGGCAGTTACAAGTCTCAATGGCGAATTGGAACAGATGGATTATACTATATATCCAAACCCTACAGCGGATATCTTCACTTTTGATACTGGATTTTTGGATAAGCCAATACAATATCAAATAGTTGACATGAACAGCCGTCCGTTAAAATCCGGTTATATTTCTTCCACAACTACTTTTGACCTAACAGGATACGCCAATGGCATGTATTTTTTACAGCTTTATGTTGAAAGTGGTTTGGTACGTAAAAAAATAATAAAGCGTAACCTGTAGTATATTTGCCAACAAATTTCGAGGAACTATCATTAAGCTTATTAATTTTGTCACCGTGTAGCTAATACATAGGTAACGAAATTTTTCATGAGCGAAGTTTTTGCAGAAATCATTTCCATAGGCGACGAAATACTTTACGGTCAAACCCTGGACACCAATTCACACTGGATTAGCGGCGAACTAGATAAGATAGGTATTAGGGTTAAGCGAAAAATTACCATTGGTGACAAAGAAAATGAAATACTAGAAGCTCTTGCCGATTCAGAAGCTAGGGCAAGTTTGATTCTTATCACTGGTGGACTTGGCCCAACAAGCGATGATCTTACCAAGCCCTGTCTGGTAAAATACTTCAACACCCGGCTGATACTTGATACAACTGCATTGAACGATGTTACAGAATTTTTTGCTCGTAGGGGCAAGGAACTTACTGCATTAAATCATGACCAGGCGCTTGTGCCTGAAATATGCACCGTCATCAGAAATAGCAATGGAACTGCACCAGGAATGTGGTTTGACAAGGCCGGAAAAGTTTTTGTATCAATGCCTGGTGTGCCACACGAAATGAAAAATATGATGCTCGAAACGGTTATACCTAAAATAGCCGAGCGATTTAAGGTGCCAGAATTAGTACATCGGATTATTAAAACCTCGGGTATTGGAGAGTCCTTTTTAGCCGATGTAATCAAAGATTGGGAGGCTTCGCTTCCTGCACATATCAAGCTGGCTTATTTACCGAGTCCCGGAGAAGTTAAATTAAGACTAACTGCTTTGGGTGATGATAGAGATCTTTTATATGCAGACTTAGATAAGTACGTTAATTTACTTCAACCACTAGCAGGAAATTACATTTTCGGTTATGGCAATGATACGTTAGAGCAAGTTATTGGCAAATTTCTTTTAGATAAAAACAAAAAGCTAGCTGTAGCCGAAAGTTGTTCAGGAGGTTATTTAGCCCATACTATTACCAGGGTTCCTGGGGCTTCTGGCTGGTTTAATGGTGGAGTTGTTGCCTACAGCAATCAATCAAAAGTTGACTTGTTAGATGTATCTTTGGACTTGATTGAACAAGAAGGCGCAGTAAGTGAAGCTGTAGTTAAAGACATGGCTGAGCATGTCCGAATTAAATTTAATGCAGATATCGGGCTGGCAATTAGTGGCATTGCAGGACCTGAAGGGGGCACCCTAGAAAAACCTGTAGGTACTGTTTGGATAGCTTGCGCATTTGATAATCATACATTTTGTAAAAAAATGCAGCTTTCTATTGATAGAAATATTAATATTAAATTGTCATCGATATATGTACTAAATGAATTGAGACATCACTTAATTAAAATGATATAAAAAGTTAATAATCAATATTTTAAGTGTATTTATATAAAGTTATAATTAAATAGGTAGAGATATGGCACTTAAAGAAGTTTTTTTACCGAAGATGGGGGAAAGTGTTTTTGAAGCTACCATCATTAACTGGATTAAAAAGGAAGGTGATTCAATAGAGCCTTATGAATCTCTGTTGGAAGTTGCCACGGATAAAGTTGATACAGAAGTACCTTCTACCTACGGTGGGGTTATAAAGGAAATTCTAGTGAAGGAAGGAGACGTCGTAAGTGTAGGTGCTCCTATTGCGCTCATACTTACGCCGGAAGATGAAGAGGATGAAGCCTGGAATGTAAAGACGCCAGCGCATGCAATCAAAGAAGAGGCAAGATCTACTACAGAAACTAAATCTGCTAATGGCGCCATTCAATACGAAGCCACCGATTACCGTATCGGATCAAGATCGCCCTCGGGCAAGTTTTTTTCGCCACTGGTTCGAAGCATAGCAGAAGAAGAAAATTTAAGCCTAGAAGAACTGGAAGCAATAAAGGGGACGGGCAAGGAAGGCAGAATCACCAAGGAAGATGTAGTGGCCTACATCGAAGAAAAAAAATCGTTTGTTGTTGTACCAGACGAAATGCTTGAAACGGCACATGCTGTTACGGAACTTTCGGGTGGTGATGAAATCATTGAGATGGATCGCATGCGCAAGATCATTGCCAGTCGCATGATTGAGTCTGTCCATATAGCACCACATGTACAATCTTTTATTGAAGCTGATGTCACCAATATTGTAAAGTGGCGTGAAAAAATGAAAGATGTGGTATTAAGGCAATTTAATGAAAAGCTAACCTTTACACCCATTTTTTTGCATGCGGTAGCCAAGGCATTGTTGGAATTCCCCATGCTCAATGCCTCGGTTGATGGCGAAAAAATCATCAAAAGAAAGCGCATTAATATTGGCATGGCTGTGGCATTGCCCGATGGCAACCTGATAGTACCCGTGATACACGATGCCGATAAGCTAAGCTTGAGGGGACTCACCCAAAAAGTAAACGAACTGGCAGAGCGCGCCAGACACAATCGTTTAACAGCCGATGATCTGAGTGGTGGTACATATACTGTAACCAATGTGGGAAATTTTGGAAGCTTGTTGGGAACCCCAATTATACTACAGCCTCAGGTGGCCATTATGGCACTTGGTACCATAGTTAAAAAGCCAGCGGTACTAGAAACTCCTGATGGAGATGTAATTGCCATTAGACAAAAAATGTTTCTTTCGCACTCATTTGACCATAGAATAATCGATGGTGCCATGGGAAGTTTGTTTGCCAAAAAAGTAGCAGAATACCTCGAGAAGTTTGATACTCAAACACAACTGTAGCATATTTTTTATGAAATAAACATTGTTTATAAAAATAACAACATATAATCCTGCATGAAGATTTCCGCATCTCTGTATTCCAATAAAGACAGATCGATTGAAGAATTGGTTAGAGACCTTGACCAGCACCGGGTCGACACTTTTCATATCGATTGCAATGATGAAATGGCCGTTTTTGATGATATTAAGAAGATTAGGGAGATTAGCAAGACTCCCATTGACTTGCACATAATATCATCAGAGCCTGAAAAATACTATGACCTGATCAATGAATATCAAATTGAGTATGTACAGTTTCAGTTTGAAAATATTCAAAGACCCCTGGAGGTTCCTGAAAATGGAATAACGCACTATGGTTTATCCATAATGTCTGACACGCCAATTGAAGTCTTTGAAACTTATAAAGATCGATTTCAGTTCATTTTACTTATGACAACCGTACCTGGGCAGAGTGGTGGCAAATTCAGAAAAGATAATTTTCGCAAAATCAGAAAATTCAGAAATACTTTTCCCGGCAAACATATTTATGTAGACGGTGGAGTGAACGATGAAGTATCATTTATACTTCGCTATATGGGCGTTCATTCGGTAGTTTCAGGATCTTACCTGGTCAATCATCAATCTATAGGGGCTGCCATGATCAATCTGCGAATTGAAAGTACAAAGTCCGAATACCAGATCAAGGATTTTATGATTGATTTTGAGGATTTGCCGGTACTTGATTATGCCCAGGCAAGTTTTGCACAAGTGCTCAACACCATCGATAAATACAAGCTTGGATTTGCATTTTTCACCGGTGCTGATGGTAAATTTATGGGACTGGCCAGCAATGCCGACGTTCGCAAAGGACTGCTCAAAAATCTTGACGATCTCAATAAAACCAGCCTCGGTGACATAGTTAATAATAGTCCTGCAACCATTAGCCAGGAGGCTACTATTACCCAAATGCTCGAACTGGTGCAAAGTAAAAAATTCCCAGTAAATTTCCTGCCCGTACTTGATAATAAAGGTTTTATAGCGGGGGCAGTTACATTCTTCAATATGATAAAATCAGAATCATGATCATACATCTCAAAAAAGATACTAGTGAAGCCAAAGCTAAAGAACTGGCGGCATCGCTACAGGCAGTTATTTTCAAGCTCCAAGACCAGTTTATTATTATTACTTCATCCAAGCTGAAAGAGCCCGGAACAGAAGTTGAAGAATTGGCGGAGGCGTGGTATCCTACGAGTTCCGACATTCAGCTGGCGTCGGTGGAGTATCAGAGAGAAAAGAGAACTCTTCAATTGGGCGCAACTAGTATAGGAGGTACCACAGGCAATACCGTGATGATTGCGGGTCCGTGTTCGGTTGAATCTGAGGAGCAAATCGAAAAAAGTGCATTATTATTAAAATCTTTGGATATAAAAATCCTGCGTGCCGGATGTTTTAAGCCCAGAACTTCCCCCTATACTTTTCAGGGAATGGGTGAAGAAGGTTTAAAACTTATGGCAAAAATGCGAGAAAAATATGATCTGAAAATAATCACCGAAGTGCGCGATGCTTCGCATGTAGATATGGTCATTGACTATACAGATATTATTCAAATAGGAGCCAAAGCCATGTATGACCACGGTATTTTACGCAGATGCGGCCAGTCCAACAAGCCTGTTTTGCTCAAGAGAGGGTTTGGAACCACTTTGCAGGAATTTGTACAATGTGCAGAGTTTATAATGTCTGGAGGCAACGAAAACGTTGCATTATGCGAAAGGGGTATTCGTACTTTCGAAACCAAAACCCGCTTTACGCTGGATCTTTGTGGTGTAGCCTACTTGAAAGAATATACCAATTTGCCGGTCATTCTGGATCCCAGCCATGCCATGGGTTACAGATATGGGGTTGCGGATCTTACAAGGGCTTGTTTGGCTATGGGTATTGATGGTTTACTAGTGGAAACACACCCCGATGTGTCGGTGGCCAAATCAGATGCCGATCAGCAATTGACACATGAGCAATTTAGGGAAATGTACCACAGCCTTCAACCAATTGCCTCTGCCATCGGTAGAAAAATCGTCTAAGAAAATAAGTATGCTGTATAGAGATAAAATAAAAATGATCATTGCCGATGTAGATGGCACCCTCACAGATGGAGGTGTTTACATTACTGAAAATGGTGATGAGTTTAAAAAATTCAATGCAAAAGATGGCCTTGGTATTAAGTTGCTCTTGGCGCAAGGCTACAAAGTTGGTATAATCAGTGCCAGCCATAGCCGGAAAATGGTGTTGAAGCGAGCAGAAATGCTGGGCTTAAGCCATTGCTATGTAGGGCAGGAGGCCAAAACGAAAATCCTGGATCTATGGTGTCAGGAGCTCGGGCTTCATTATGATGAAGTTGCATTTATCGGCGACGATATCAATGATAAGGGCATTATGGAAGTTGTCGGCCTGGCTGTTTGCCCAGCCGACGCTGTAGATATAATCAAAAATATCGCTCATATAGTGCTGGAAAAGAATGGGGGCGAAGGCTGTTTTCGTGAACTGGTCGACAAGCATTTTCCTATCTTAGCGTGAGTGTCGAAATAGATTTGGGGAATTTTTATATGATGCGTTTCTCTTTTGATAAATCACCAAAGATCCTATGGCATTTTTAAGCAGTTCCATTTTGGTCATTCAAAATTGTTTGTTATTAAGATTTTGTTAGATAACTCTCCAATTTCTGCTTAATAATACCTTTTCTATAACCAAACCATTTTTCTAGGATCTTCTGGTCTGGAGAAATCAGCACATAATTTGGTGTTCCTTTTATCCCATACTTAATGACTGCATCGCTATATTCTCCCTTTCCATCCCAAAGGCTTGTCCACATTATAGAATCTTTAGCTATTGATTTTCTCCAAATATCAATATCAACATCTTCGGATATAGTAACAATCTCAAACTTGTCTTCATGAATATCATATAGTTTTTTTAGCTCTGGTATAGATTGCTTACTATAAAGACATCCTGAAGATGAAAAATGAATGAGTACGTATTTGCCAAGTTTTTCAGATAAGGACATAGTATCCCCATGTTGATTCACTGCTGTGAAATCATGATAGGAATCACCTGCGTCAGGTGCAGGGAAATCAATTTGTGTTTTAATTGCTTTGCCATATTTTGATTGTTTCAATTCAGAACTAAGTGTTTTGTATAAATTAGCTAAATCTTCATTAGCAAATTGATCATTAAAATACTTGAAATTAATCAAGGCAGCGTAGCTGTTGAAATTCTCCTTGATTAGTTCAACTTTGTGTTTATCCTGTGAATCTGAAATATGTTGAAGTCTTTTGTTGAGAAATCCCTCTACTTTGTTTCTAACGAAATCAGTTTCGAAATCATCTTTTAACTTTTTACTTAGTATCTGCCTTTGATATTCTATTTGATTGAATTTTTCGGCAATATCCTGACTTGGCGAACCCTTGGCATCTATGTTCCATGGGAAATCTTGTTTGCTGGCTTTTATGGTTATTTTTTCATTTCCAATTAAGAGATTAGTATAAATGAATTCATTGGTTAATGAATCTATACCATAAAGCAATAAATGTTCTGTGTTTGATAGTATTCCAGTAAGTGAAAAATTACCGTTTCGAACATTGGCGCTATCAATTAATTGATTATTACTCCAATTTTTGAGGTAAAACAATGTTCCGTCGCTAATATCCCCGGTATAGACCCGGATCACGAATCCTTCTGGATCGCTTTTACATGAAAATAATCCTATGATTGAAAGGATAATGACAATGTTCAAGTTTTTCACATTATTAAAAATTACTAAGTAGACTTGTACATCTTTTCATTTTTTAGTAGTCATTTTGGTTGTTGGTATAATTTTAATAATCATTAACCACAAAGCTAAATAAATCAAAATATCTACCTACTACTTATTTCTCAGGATTAGCTTTCACTGTATTGGGTATCGAAACATGTTTTAGCTTTAGAAAACCATATGGGATTGACCAATTAAATTTGATTTATGTCATGTAGGCCATATAAATTGTATAAAAATTGAATTTATTCTAACCCTAGCCAATAATTTAGTTTTTGATTTACATTACCTAAAAATGAGAATAGAACTATATTAGATATAAAAAATACCCTTATAGTGTTTATATGTATTGTAATTATTAAAAATCAACCTTAGAAAATATCACATGATTTATAATTACTTACAATAATTAAGTTTTTAGGTTTTAAAATAAACCTACTGACATCTAATATCACCTAAAATGAATATAATCGTGGCAATTGTTAGAAATCAGACAAGTATGATTATTTGTAATATTTTCAATAAAAAGTCGATTACGTTGTATGTTTTTGTATTTTATATCAATATAACTAGTGTATAATGGTGTATTATGTATTTTTTTATGGAATATTTTGAATTGATAAAGTCTTTTGTAGTTTTGTCTTGTCCTGAATTTTGAGTTCAGTACCCATAGTTGAAGTGGATGGTAGATTATTTCGGCTAGAATTGATACAATAAACGAATAATGTTATAAAGGTAATTTAATTAATTTAAATTTATGGAAATGAACTTTACTACAATTTTTGCTAATGCCACACAGGCAGTTACTGAGGAGGTAACCTCATCATCACTGACAGATTTAGCCGCAGAACTTGCGGTAAATACCCTAACGACCAACAATATCTGGATGATGCTGGCTACAGCCCTTGTATTTATTATGCACCTCGGATTTGCTTGCGTAGAGTCCGGTTTCACCCAGTCTAAAAACACGGTGAACATTTTGTTTAAGAATACCCTAACACCTGTAATTGGTATTTTGAGTTATTCTTTTATCGGATTTCATTTGATGTATCCTGGTGAATTTGTGCTTGGAGGCTGGTTTGGTTTTGATGGTATTGGCTTACAATTTCCTGAAAATGGCAACTCAGTAGATTATGCTGATGGAGGCTACACCTATTGGACGGATTTCCTTTTTCAAGCTATGTTTGCCGCAACCGCCGCAACTATCGTTTCAGGAGCTGTAGCAGAAAGAATTAAATTAAATGCTTATTTGATTTTCACATTGATATTTGTAGGTATCGTTTATCCTATTATAGGTGGATGGAAATGGGGCGGTGGCGTTCTTGAAGACTGGGGATTTTATGACTTTGCAGGATCTACTTTGGTACACTCAGTAGGTGGTTGGGGCGCTTTGGCCGGTATCATCATTCTCGGCCCTAGAATTGGCAAATATGTAAATGGCAAAACCATAGACAAACCAGGTTCATCAGTACCATTAGCCACCATAGGTGTATTTTTACTGTGGTTAGGATGGTTTGGGTTCAATGGTGGTTCTGTGCTATCGGCAGATCCCGGGGCTACTTCTTTGGTATTGGTAACCACTACTTTGGGAGCCTGCGGTGGCGCAATTGGTGCATTTATTATGGCCTATTTTGTCTTTAAGCGCATGGATTTGGGTATGGTTCTCAATGGCGTTTTGGCTGGTTTGGTGGGTATCACTGCTGGGGCTGATGTAATCAATCCTACCTCAGCGGTTATCATTGGTTTTATTGCTGGCTTTTTAGTAGTTCTATCTGCCGTATTGCTCGATCGTTTGCAACTTGACGATTGCGTTGGTGCAGTTTCAGTTCACCTTACCTGTGGTATTTGGGGAACTTTATCTACCGGAATATTTGGAGAAGGCGTTTCTTTCATTGCACAGTTAAAAGGTGTGCTAGTATGCGGTGCTGCTGCTTTTCTATCTGCTGCTGCTCTATTCTATATTTTGAAAGTGACTATTGGAATCAGGGTAACTGAACAACATGAAATTGAGGGACTCGATAGCCATGAACATGGTATACGAGGTTACACCATCATTCTTGAATAAACATTAAAAATAATTCTTTCAAACTTTCTATTTTTTTATCCTTAACCTTTATTTCTTAAGACCCCATTTCATGGGGTCTTTTGTTTTTATATTTCTTTAGGTGAGTAATTTCTGTATTTGAAATACAGATACTTCCATACAAAAATCTTGATGTTGTATATGAAATTGACGCTATTCAGCATCTGTAGATCTTCAATTAAAAGTATTTTAATATTTTTCATTGATATAATACCCTAAAAACTGGTTTTGTGTTTATATTATATGTTTGTTTGACATTTTCTACGAAATGTAAGAATTGTGACATCCACTTGTTTTTTGTCTAAATCTTTATGCATAATTTGCCATTGTACTTTTTTATTGACCTATGATTCAATACGTTAACTTATTCTGGATGTCAATTTTTTCTCTAACTGGCGGAGAATATATTTTAAACGAGCCCAAGGCAAATACTTATGAAATTGAGAAATCTACTCTTGTTGATGAACACCAAGCACCTGGTTACTGGCAGGAAGAAGCCATAAGTTTCGGTTTGTCACAAGATGCACTGATGTATGCTTTGCATGGCTACAATCAACTAAAGCACCGTGGTATGATTTCCGATACAGCCAGACTTGTCATAGCTGATTTTTCAAAAACTTCTGTGGAAGAGCGCTTTTACGTAATTAATATGGAAAATGGATTTTTGGAATACAAAAGTTTGGTAGCACATGGGAAAAATACTGGTGCACTGTTAGCTGAAAATTTTTCTAATGAAATCTCATCATATAAAAGTAGTCTGGGGTTTTACCTTACCGCTGAAACGTATCAAGGTAAGCATGGACTCTCTATAAGGCTCGACGGGTTGGAGAAAAATATAAATCATTTGGCACGCGAAAGAGCCATAGTTATTCATTCTGCCGATTATGTTAGTACTACATTCATTGAAAAACATGGGAGATTAGGGCGAAGCTATGGTTGTCCAGCGTTGCCTCAAAACACCTATTATGATATTGTGCATAAAATAAAAGATGGATCAGTTTTATTTGTGTATTCAAACAATACAAAGTATCTAAGCCAATCGAAATTCTTAACAGGAGACCTTCAATTAACCGGATTGTAGTAAAATTATAATGATTAAATCCACTTTTTATTGATTGAAATCTACTTTGTTTATCTTGCGTATTCTGTTATTTAGCTTTAACATTTTATTATGCGCATTTATCGACAAGCTACCATTTTTCTTATTGCGTTGCTATTTCTTGGAATCTCATGTAAACGAGCCGAAAAAAGTACTGAACCACCATTAAAAACACCTTTAGATGTTTCATCTGAAAACGTAGCACTGATTGATACAGCCTTGTTGAGATCGAATATTGAAAAAATTATAGGAAGCATTGTAGAAGAAGTTCCATTAAGAGTCGCTGACGTTCCCGTTTATTCTGTAGATATAATTTCTGATTTTTATATAGTTCATGGATTTAATCCGGGTTGGATCGATCAGGTAAATGTCGACGATGCTATTATGCTCATTCAAGAAGCTGTCTCAGATGGCCTCAATCCAGAAGATTATCATCTTGATATCATTCAAAGCCTTACAGTAGAGATTAAATCTAAACCTGAGCCTGATTTATTTCTATTAGCCCAGCGCGATGTTATTCTTACTGACGCCATTTTTACTTTAGTCTATCATATGGCTGAGGGTAAAACTGACCCCTATGCACAAGACCCAAACTGGAATTATGATAAATATACAGTGCCAACAGATTTTTATGATCAGTTTTTTAATGCGTTAGAATTTCAGAAACTACCAGAGACCATCAGAGAACAGCGATCTACGTGGGCCTATTATCAAAACATGCGCAATTCGCTGTCAA
>DAIQNU010000082.1:0-11684 GCA_036788235.1 Cyclobacteriaceae bacterium | reverse complement strand
CCCAAGTAACTTGTGCCAATACATAATCCTTCTCGTTTTGAAAAAACACCGTATTTGGAGATAAACCTATAACATGATTTCTTTCCGAAACCGTTTCAACGTAGTGCTGGACCATAAAAATGCCAGCAACAACTTCTACATTCACTGAGAATCTTTTACCTGTTGGTAATCTTCCTTGTGCTGCACTTTGGTGTCCCTCGGCACATGCAGCGTATTGCTCTGAAGTTATGGTAAACATCCATTCCCCTAAATTAACTGCCTCTAGGGGTGCGTTTATGATTGTTTTTGCGATACTTTCTCCTATTGTTTTCATAATTGTTTTAAATTACACTGATTTATAAAATTGTTTTCTATACAGAATATTTGGTATTGGATTTCATTAATTCATACTTTCATATCGTTTAAACACGAACATTTCATCGTATTACTAGTATTTACAAAGCATTAGGTTGTTCATTCCTTGCGTAGTGCTGTAAGTAAGCTATCATAAGTAGATAGGTAAATACTAACGATAGCATGGTGGTGTTGAAGGGCGCATCAAACTCAGGTATATTAAACCACTGGCGAAAAGAGACGCTACCTATGGATAATATAAAGACTGTGCCGAACATAAACAGCCCTGCTATTTGCAGCCTGTTTTTCCGGCTACGGGGTTTACTCCTTTTGGAATCCACCCTAAAATAATACGCAAGTACTATCCCTGTAAATACTACTTCAATTAAAATTGCTAGATAAACATTAGAGTAGTAAAGCCCCAAGCCTATCTCATGCGTATTTGCACCAAACACATGATGTGGATAGCCTGATAGCAGATCGAGCAGGTAATGACCCAATACCAATAGGGTTCCTGCTATGGCAATGTTATTCTGTTTGAACAATAGCCGGCCTGTAATAAAAGTAAGGGCCATCCAAATAATCTGCGGAAATAGATCGTGGCTGTAGACCATATCCACAGTGATACTCATAAGGGTAACGTTGAGTACGTCCGCTGGGATGGTGGGTTCCAAACCCAAATAGTGAAAGCTCAACCAAAGCAGATCTTGCAGCTGAGAAACAATCAAAAAGAAGAGCAATGCTCCCTTATAAGGGAATTTTTGATGGGCGATCAGTGCTGTAGAGAAGTGTCCTGCTAGCATATTAGTTGGTGGTTGTTTGTTTTTTGGTCTTACGGTTTAGTCCTTTTGTTGTTGGTAAGTAATTTCGAATGCCATATATTTCCATTTAATTCTTCACATCTATTCTAAGTTTTTGTAAGCTTTATGATTCTGCTGTTAATTTTTTCAGTCCTTCTAGGTTCGTTATTGTTTGTGCGTATCTTCCTAGAGTTTCTGCATAATCCTCTATGCTTTGACTTTCGTTTGTTAAGGCCAGTGCATCGGTTAGGATAGCAACATGAAAATCGTTCTGGATACCATCCCTCATGGTGGAATCCAACGTTAAATCGGCCATGGGTCCAGCCAAGACTAGATGCTCTAAATTATGTTGTCCAAGTGTTTTTTGTAAATCACTTTCAGAGAAAGCACTTAAAGTAGTTCTTGACGGCAAGGTGATATCTCCCTGCTCTACATACAACATATCCATACTGTTTGGAGCTGCTTTCAATTTTTTATCCATAAGAAGCTGTGCAGGTGATGGATATTTTCGTTCCGTGTAACTCCATGGAGCATGTATTATTTTCCAATTGTTTTGTCTTGAAAAACTGGTAAGCTCTTCTAATTTAGTTTTAAGCTCCGGTTGATCATCAAGAAATCCTTTTTGGCAGTTAATCAGTAATAAGGCTGTATGGTCTTTGGGAAATACTTGATATGGTTTAAGCGCTTCTCTAATTGCGATAACCATAGGATTTTCTGAATTTGTAGCTGTCATGATTAGTTCATTTTTAATGTTTTAATAATATCTTCTGTTGTGCTTACAACGTTTCCAAGAAGCGGATAGCGTTCTTTGGTAGCTTGCTCATGCTCCAGCGTTGAAAAGGCAGCCACTGCATCCGTTGCCAGGGTAACATGGTAGTCTAAGTCGATGGCACTTCTTACTGTAGCTTCAATACATGAATTGGTGATCATACCGACAATGATAAGATGTGTTATTCCTTTTTCGCTGAGATGTGCGTGCATATTTGTACCGGCAAAACCACTAGAACAAGCGTGTTCAGAAGCTATAAATTCATTTTCTTTTGGGGCAAGTCTTTCAGCAAAATCACCTCCCCATGTTCCTTGGCTAAGCATATGCCCTGGACCTAGTTGCGCAATATGTGTGGGACTCAAATATTTCCGTTCAGCATAACTTCCTTCGCGATAGCGGTGGTGAGGTGCATAGGCTACTTCAATCCCTTTTTCCCTACAAACGCTCAATAAATTCTCAATATGTTCAACTGTTTTAAAGTCTTGGATAACTGTACCTGCCATAGGCCATGCCATACCTCCTTCGGATATGAGATCATTTAGCGGGTCTACCACGACCAATGCTGTTTTGCTTTGGGGGTAAGGTGTCTTTTGTTTTTTTTCCTGTTTCTCCATTTTTATTGTTTTTTTTTTAATAAATGTCATTTATTGAGGACTAACGCTTATGACATTTTGAAATTTCTCATAATTTTAGGTAATGGCTCCGAAAAAAAGCACATACAGAAATCATTTGACCTTTAACATTCTTTTGATATTTAAATTACCGTACATATATGTCATAATATCTTCCAATTGGTCGTTGTAGCCTTTAATTAAATCTCCCATTCCTATATAATCCACTACGGTACGAAACGGTACTTCACCTTTTCTTGTTTCAATCAATGCTACTACGGAATCAGCTACACGTTGCGGATTTTGTTCTTTATTATCTGTCATTACTTTTTCAAAGCCTTGGCCCATTTGCTGCATCGTTTGAAAAAGTTTATCATAGTGTTCCATTCTATTCTGGTCACTTGGTTGCATAAGATTTGATGAAAAGGAAGTGCTAAATGGGCCAGGTTCTACAATGGCATTTTCAATACCAAAACCGGATAATTCTACTCGATAGTTTTCGGCCAATGATTCTATTGCTGCTTTTGAAGCATTATATGGTCCGAAGAATGGAATTACTGAACGGCCAAGTATACTGGATATATATATTATTAAACCTTTCTCCTCCGTTCTGAAATGAGGAAGCACTGCTCGGTTGACACGTTGTACGCCAAAAACATTGACTTCAAATAATTTATGAAAATCGTCTGTTGTGAAATGTTCTTGCATTCCAATTGTCCCAATACCTGCATTGTTTACTACTACATCCAGCCCACCTAATTCAGAAATAGCTTTAGCAACTCCTTGCCGTACACTATCATCATTTGTTACATCAACTTCAATAACCGATGCTCCAAGATTTTTTAACTCTTTTGCGACTTCGGTATTTTTACCACTAGTATTTCGCATGGTAGCAGCAACCGAATGTCCATTTTGCAACAGACTTTTTACAGTTAATTTCCCAAATCCTCCGTTGGCTCCTGTTATGATTACTTTTTTGCTCATGTCTTTTTTTAAATACCATTTCTCATTACGCTATTGGGATATTGACCAGACTGCAGCTGTCGCATCATCACAATAATTCCACATCTTCTCTCTCAAAATTGGGTCCAGCGACAATTTTGGTTTGTAAACTTTGACCACTTTGGGATTTCCCGACATCCCCGTAAAGCCTCCAGGCCCGATAAAACTGCCATTCGGGAGGGTTTCATCCAATGCGGCCCGCAGGGTTGATAGTGCACCTTGCGCCACATCCATCATAAATATGCCTTTAACGCTTCTGAAAATGGAAGCCAAAACTCCCTTAGAAACATCAAACAGCGGCGTTGCCGTTAAACCTGGATGGGTGGAATGCACATAGATTTTATTTTCAAGATCGGCATCTTCCAATATCTCACGCAGTCCATCTCTAAATTGAATGGCAGCCATTTTTGATACGCCGTATACTTCCCATGGGTCGTATTTCTTTTCTGCATTGAGATCGTTCCATAGCTCTCTACGGCTTACATTGTTACTGGCAGAAGAGCTGGTAGAAACGATCACGGATTTTTGTGCAAGCTTTATCTTATCCATCAGTAGGGAGGTAAGCAGGTGGTGACCCAATACATTGGTAGCCATCTGTAATTCAAACCCATCAACCGATACCCTTCTTTCGGGCAAAGCCATAATGCCCGCATTTAAGAGCAAACCATCTATTTTGGGAATACCCCCGTCTGAGTTTACTTTTTCCGCGAATTCCCTTATCGACTTTAAAGAAGAAACATCCAAAAGCATGATTTTTAAGCTACTCAAGTCATCCGACAGGGTTCGGACGGCTTTTATGGCCTTGTGTGCTTTGTCAATATTTCTATTTCCCGCAATCACCAAAGCACCCCTTTTGGCCAATTCATAAGCGATTACCACCCCTATGCCCGAACTCGTACCCGTAATTACATAAATCTTGTCCGAAAGGTCTACCGGGGCATTTGCCAAAGTCCAATTTTTCACAAGTATATTGTTATTTTGGGGTTAGATAATTTTAAGGACGATGCCTGAACCACCGAATGTTTATGTTACTTTTTAAACAGATTTTTAATTAGACATAGTGTACTTAAAGTGAACCGATATTTAATAGTTTAGTGTGAAACCAAAGCATCAAAACGGGAGGAATCAATTCTAATGCGATAAGAAAAATTAGAAATGGAGTCGCTGGATAGTTCATTAGTGCCACCGCCCTAACTATACCACCAATGAAAAGGGCAATCATCAAAAATCTAAATAAAGCTGTCTCTGCAGGATTCCTAGCAACATAGAAAAATGCCAATGAGGTAGCCATCCAAATTGCCGCAACATAGCGGTGGTTATTGTCGGTCATTGCATCCGTTATGGCAGCATTGTATTTGGCTGTTGTCCCCATGAAACCTGTGGCAGCTGCAATAAGTCCATATAGAATTAAGAAAATACGAATAAATAGTAGCATAATTATAAATATTTGGATGTTGGTTTTAGGAAACAGTAAGCAGCTATGATAATTGGTATGGCGAAGGGGATATGTTGCAGCACATCAAGCGGCTGTACATTGGGGACATACATTCCCCAAGTAATCATATCCACCACAATGACCAACAAAAGAGTTACAACGTGGAAGTAGCCCGCTAATTTGAACTGGTGGTGGCCAATGGCTAGCAATATGAAAATTGGAGGAAGCACATCTCCCACCGCCTTAAATATGGATGTTATTTTTGAAAGTCGAATGGCTGCATCCGAATCGGGAACAATAGAAAATGATCCTTCGGTAGCAGCAGGGTGCACTACCCAAAATAGTCCAATAACAATCAGCATAAAGGCAGAAACAAAACTGGCCCAAACCCCTATTTTGATTAGTTTTGGAAGACTTTTGTCCAAGGGGTTCCTAAAATAACCTATCTCCATGCTCGTGTATTTTTTTGATAAAAATAAGAACTGGCTTCTTAAATACACTTGACAAATGATAAGTTCAAGGCGAACTAGGACAAAAACCTGAGCTTTCTCAATCTACTCAGTGTTTCTGGGGTAATTCCTAAGAAAGTGGCGACATCCTTTAATTGGAAACGTTTAAGGATTTCAGGATATTTAGTTTCGATATACTCGTACCGCTGCAAGGCATCCAACTTTAAAAACATGCGTCGTATACTTAATTCTTCTATGAATTCCTCTTCTACTAGGCGTCTTCCGATTCGCTCGATGTAAATAGATTGTTGATATAATTCTTCAAGTAGGGTTACATCCAGTTCCAGAAATTGACAATCTTCCTCGCAAACAATAGAAAGGTCACTAGGCTCTCCTGTAAGCGCGCTATACAAAACGGTGAAGATTTTAGGGGCCGTATAGAAGTGGGTCGTTTTCTCAAGCCCATTGTCCATTTCAAATTTTCTAACGGCACCCTGTGTCATATGCCAAACAGTTTTGCATGTCTCGTTTAAGGGAAGAATGGTTTGCCCTTTTTTTACGTTGACGAACTTTAAATTTTGTTCATATAAATTCCAATCGGCATCTGGCAGTGCGCCCGTAATACGTTCGATATATTCTCGCATAATTAATATTTAAAAAGTGAATTTAATCATCGTTTAAATCGATTTCATTTCAGAACTACCATTTACTGCTTTATGACGTCAATTAGCCCCACTGCTTTTGCTTCTTTTCCTAAAGTCTAATATAGTCTAGCTTTTCACTTTCTTAGGTGGCCAGGTAGGTATTCTAAACATAATATGTAGTAATCTAAGTTCTATTCATCGACTTCTTTCCTTTTGTATTTATTAATAGTTCTTTTTACTTTAATTGGACAATAATTTTTATCAGATGTAAATACTTTAGACCTACCGATTTCTTTCTCAATCTTTTACTTTCAAACTATTTGTATTATTTTCTATCCAAAGTCCTTACAGTTAAGTGAAACTCTTGTCAAATCAAAAAATGTACTCATAGATTGCTATTCTTGTTGATTGCTCAACGTAGAACTTCTTTTAAATGATTTATTAGGAAAATTTTGAAAATAGAGGGCTTCAATTGTATGTGATTGGTTGTGTTATTTGAATAGAAATAACCTTAATTCAAACTTATTTCTTGAGATTAGAATTGATTTTTACCTATGTTTAAATTATTTAGAAATTGATAATGGTAAACAAACAAAAGCGATAACTTTTAAAAATGTCAAATAATAAAAACCAAAGAAATACATCAAACGAAATAAATAGGCTGAACGAAGAGGCTTGGCCAAAAATCAATGAGCATGTTTTAGAACTGATTCGTAATAACGGGGAACGAGTTCAATTTAAGCAAGGGGATATATTTTTTGAGGTAGGTCAAGAGACTTATGATTTTGCCTATGTCGAGAAGGGTGCGATCAAAATTGTTGATAGGGCCAATGACCAATTAATCGTTCGTATCAAGGAAGGTCAGTTTTCAGGAGAGATAGGGATGCTCATGGGTCAAAAAACATTTTTTGCAGGAATTGCCGATTCTGAAACTACCATCATAAGGATTCAGCAGCATCGTATTCGGCGGTTAATAACCTCTGAACCTGAGCTTGGGGACATTGTCGTAAACGCTTTTGCAGCTCGAAGACGTTTTCTAATGGAATGGGGAGTAGGCGGTGTGGTCATTATCGGGGATGATATGGCCAAAAACACCGCTCGATTGCTCGAATTCTTGAACAGAAGTAAAATACCGCATCGGTTTGTACATATAAATGAAAAGGAGGAAGTTGAAGAACTAGGAAAAAGATGTACGATTCCAGATACGGAAACAGTCGTTATCATGGGAAACTCGCAAGTCATTTGTGATCCAACACCCTTAAAACTTGCTACAGCCTTAGGTCTTGATCTTGTCTCGAAAACCGATGATATCTTTGATGTGTTGATAGTCGGTGCCGGCCCGGCTGGTTTAGCGGCTTCCATCTATGCGGCATCCGAAGGTCTGAAAGTATTGGCAATTGAGGATACTGCCATTGGGGGACAGGCAGGAACCTCTTCAAAGATTGAAAATTACTTTGGTTTTCCTACTGGGATTTCTGGAGGAGAGCTTGCTTATAAAGGAGAGATCCAAGCCATAAGATTTGGTGCACGTATCACAACACCAAGACGTGTGATCAGTCTGTCCAAAGAAGAAAATATTTTTAAATTAGGGCTAAACGACGGTCGTTGTGTCACAGGTAAAACTGTTGTGCTGGCAAATGGGGTACAATACAGAAGACTCCCGTTGGAGCGTTTGGTGGACTTTGAGAGTAAAGGAATCTATTATGCCGCTACCGATTTGGAATCAAAATATTGTAGGAATAGTAACGTCGTAATCATTGGCGGGGGGAATTCCGCTGGCCAGGCGGCGATGTTTCTTTCTCGTTTCGCAAAGCGTACCTATATGGTTGTACGCGGTAATGGACTAAGTGAAACCATGTCATCCTATCTTTCCAACCGAATCGAAAATGACGACCGAATAGAACTATTGACCCAAACCCAAATCACCAAACTCTTAGGGGATGAACATCTGGAAGTAGTAGAAATTACCCATATGAACTCCGGTCAAAAAAGGAATATTCCCTTGTCTGCATTATTTATCATGATTGGTGCAGTACCGAATTCGGATTGGTTGAGAGATAAGTTGACATTGGACGACAATGGCTTTGTTTGTACTGGTAAGATGGCTTCCTCAACGGCAACAACATATGAAACATCACACCCGGGAGTATATGCGGTAGGCGACATTAGAAGTGATTCCGTTAAGAGAGTGGCTTCCGCAGTTGGAGAAGGATCCGTTGTCGTATCCTATATTCACAAATACCTGAACCAAATCTCTTTGTAACCCGAATGACAAAAATTCAATCTTATCCAATCAACTTTATAATGAATTATTTAGTAATTTACTCCGTTTCTTTTCCATCTTTTATGCGTCCATAAATATAATTCGGGACTTAATTCTATCACCCGTTCTAAAATAGAAGCGAACTCTTTCAAAAGCTCTTCGGAACCTGAACTTTTCACCTTTGCAAGAAACTCAAAGTTCAATTCGTAATGCCCTCTTTTATATTTTTTGAAATAGGGGAAGAGTACTACTGCATCAATTTTATTTGCAATTCTTGCAGGGCCTTCAAAGAAATCGGTTTGCCTACTAAAAAAGATAATTGTTCTTTTAGAAGATATTGCAGTAGGATTCTGGTCACCTATCAAACAGCTCATAAAAATCATCTTATGGTTCTGGAAACTGTTCAAAGTTTTGAAACCTTGTTTATGGGGCAAGCATTGTACCCCGAAACGTTCCCTTATCAATAAGAAGAGTTCATTAAAATATGAACTTTTTAAGGGCTTGTAAAAAGTGCTTGCATTGGTTTTAAAATACAACGGAAGTAGTGTCAGCCACTCCCAATTGCCCTGATGCGCCGCATATAGCAAAACTCTTTGCTCATTCATTAGATTGGTCCGAATCCTATCTAAATTGTTGATCAGAATTCTTGATTGAATTTCTTTCGGAGGAACCGTAAGCAATTTTATGGTTTCCACAAACAGATCACAAAAATGGGCGTAAAATTGTTTTGAAATTCGATGCAATTCTTGGTCACTCTTATAGGGAAATGCAATCTTTAAATTTTTGAGCACCACTTTTTTGCGATACCCAATTATATGGTATATCAAGAGGAAGATAAAGTCGGATATCTTATATAAGCCCCAAAAAGGGATTTTTGAAATGAGGAAGAAAGGGAGGAATTTTAAATATTTCATTTGGGCTAAGCTCATCAAAAACTAAATCCAAGTCCAAAATTAAAACGGGCACCATCATCACTACCGAACAATGAAGCTCTTGCTGTAATCAGGTTGAGTCCACTTACAAAAATACCTCCACCATATGAGGTGTGCCACACATTGGATGTATCCCCTGAAATCCAGACTCGGCCGTAATCAAAACCGCCATATATACCTAACACAATTGGAATAACACTAGTCCTTACCCGTTTTAAGCTCACCCTTAAATCTGTGCTTTGATAAAAAGAGGATTTACCTGTAAACCGCTGAAACCGATAACCTCTAAGTCCATCTTCTGCGCCGATACTGGCTCCTTGATAAAACTCAAAGTCTTCACCAAAATTGATATGGCTTTTTAGTTTGGAAGCCAAGACTACTATTCCTGATGCATGCAACTGGTAGTTGATGGCAAGGCTGGGTATTACATACCCAAATCCATTTTTGTCACTTCCTCCTGTTAAGTAACTTTTATATCCTGTATGGAGCGAAGCGGTTAGTCCAAGGGTAGGAAATGCCCCTCCCGAAGCATTTTCAAACGAATATTGGGCATCCACACCCAAGAAACTATTCTCATTAGCCAAACCGGTATTTGCGGCATAGAAGTCTTCCACGAACCTGTCTTCGTTTTCCTTGATTTCGATATGTTCAAAGGAAGCCCCCAAGCGAAACCTGGAGCCGAACCTCCCCCTCCACAACAAGGAAGGCGCAAAGGATTTGTTCTCTATTTTCACTCGGTTAAAGTTGAAATCGAAGGTATTATCAAAATTGGCCGTTTCGTTGCCCAGTCCAAAAAAATTGATGCTAAAATTAGGGCTGGTATAATTTAGGGAAAGCTGTAGAGAGGCGTTGCCCAAGGTTCTTGCAAACTCTCCAGTATAGGATAAGTCATATCCGCTGGTAGCGAAATAGAAGGCGGCGTTAAAGTTATGTTGACTCGTAAAAGGTTGCTGTATAAAGCCATTGCTGGTGTAGGTATCGGATAGGATGATTTTTACACCATCGTCAGGATTAAAACCGAGACTAGGTATCAGTTGGTTGATACTGTTTTTCGCTTTGAAAGGGTCGTAAGTATTGATATTGTAGTTATCGGTTAGCCTTTTTGAACCACCTTTGTTTTCAAAAGTGTTTTTTTGGCCTTTGTAATCATAGATCTTGGTCTTTCTTCTTTTCTTTACATTATAAATGTCATTGTTCTGCCCCCCGATCAATTTTAACTTTGGCCCGATTGTTTTACCTCCGATAACCTCAAAATAATCGTCATCATCAAGGCCATAGATCCAAATATCCTTGGTAACTTTTTTGTCAATCTTTTTATGAAAAAATATATCTGCCTTTTTACCTTCTTTGATTCGATGACCGGTAACCTCTGTAATTCCATTTCCAATATCCTCGACAATGAAATGGTCATCTTTATCCGTTCCTAGAATAACGATTCGTTTACTAATGATTTCAAAGTAGGTCTTTGCGGTTTCCTGCAGTTTTTGCTTTCGGGACAATAATATCTCCTTGATTTTCTCAGCGGTGTCATCCTGCATTTCTATGGGGAAATCTAAAAATGCTTTCGAAATTACATCCGGATTGATATGCTCTTGGATAAACTTTGCCTGTTCGATCCATTCGTCTAGATAGGTTTCCGGTAAAAGATATTTATCGAGCGAAAAAGTATTCGGAGAAGAGTTGAATCCTTTTACGTTTCTTATTTCATGATGAAAACCCTCCATTAGCTTAAGGGTGGGAAGGGCTCTAGTAGCAAACCCCATTAGAAAACCGTCGCCCATTATGGAATAGACTTGGTCCCTATCTCTAGGAACCGGTCTATAAAGTACGTTACCTCTCTCCTTGTCCTTGAATTCCGCCCAGCGCCACTGATCATTGTGCCTGTCCCAATCCCCAATCAGCATATCAAAGAGCCGGGCCCTAATGTAGGCATCCGTATCCACAGAATACTTTTCATCAGAGGTAAGTTTTTTGATCAATTTTGCCGTGCTAATCAAAGTATTGGAATAGCCAAAACTTTTTTGTTCACCATGTCCATCACTGGCATGTTCCTCAATCATAAAAAGCTGATCCCCAAACTCATCATTATATTCACCAAGTGTTTCTTGTTTAGGTATATAATAAAGAACCGGATTGGTATGGTAGACACCTACGGCATCAGCTAATTTGGCGACGGTAAATGGGGCAAATGGATGGTCACCCGTATAAAAATCTTTCAAGATACGGTTGGGGGCAAGCCCCTCGGTCCGTCCCATTATAAAATCCTCTTTTACGATAAACTGTAAATAGGCATCTGCACTTTTTTCCAGTGCGCGCATTACGAATTGTTTGCCCTCCTTGTCTTCCAAACGAAGCGACAACGATTGGTGTCCGCCCCCTTTTTTTACGATTTTCACACCCCCGAACAAGGTGTCCAAATCCACTGTCGGTGCATTTATTGGCATAC